>NZ_JAUZMZ010000100.1:0-18042 GCF_036327435.1 Rhodococcus chondri
GCGTCGAGCGGCGACCGTGGAACGATGCTCGACGTCGTCACCCGCACCGCCGAGCAGGTGTTCATCCCGCTGACCGTCGGCGGCGGTGTCCGCACCGTCGAGGACGTGGACCGGTTGCTGCGCGCCGGGGCCGACAAGGTGTCCGTGAACACGGCCGCGATCGCCCGGCCCGAGGTGCTGCGGGAGATGTCCGAACGGTTCGGATCGCAGTGCATCGTGTTGTCCGTCGACGCGCGTACCGTGCCGGAAGGTGAGCAGCCCACCCCCTCCGGTTGGGAGGTCACGACCCACGGCGGCCGCCGTGGAACGGGTATCGACGCCGTCGAATGGGCCCGGCGCGGTGAGGAACTCGGCGTGGGGGAGATTCTGCTCAACTCGATGGACGCGGATGGCACCAAGGCCGGGTTCGATCTGAAGATGATCGAGGCGGTGCGCGCGGCCGTGCATGTGCCGGTGATCGCCTCCGGCGGCGCCGGCGCGGTCGATCATTTCGCGCCGGCCGTGCGGGCGGGAGCCGACGCGGTGCTCGCCGCGAGCGTGTTCCACTTCCGGGAGCTGACCATCGGCCAGGTCAAGGACGCGATGCGGGCTGAAGGGATCGTGGTTCGATGAGCGAGAATCTCGACCCCGCCGTCGCGGCGCGGCTCAAGCGCAACGACGACGGGCTGTTCGCCGCCGTCGTGCAGGAGAGGGCGACCGGCGCGGTGCTGATGATGGCGTGGATGGACGACGAGGCTCTGGCCCGCACGCTCGCGACCCGGAAGGCCACCTACTACTCGCGTTCGCGGCAGCAGTACTGGGTCAAGGGTGAGACCTCGGGGCACACGCAGTACGTCCACGAGGTTCGGCTCGACTGCGACGGCGACACGGTGCTGTTGGTCGTCGACCAGGCCGGTGCCGCGTGCCACACCGGAACCCACACCTGCTTCGACGCCGACGTACTGCTCGCGGAGCCGACCGGGGAGTGACCGTCCGTTCGGGTGGCACCCGAACGTGTGGACGGCGACTGCCACAATGGCCGTCATGCCACTGATCCAGATCAGCCAGACACCCGGCCTCTCCGACGAGCAGAAGGCGGAGATCATCGCGTCGGTGACCCGCGCCTATGCGCAGGCGTCCGGAAAGAACGAGTCGTCGGTGTGGGTGACCATCACCGAGGTGCCGCGAGCCAACTGGGGCGTCGGCGGGACGCCGCTCGGCTGAGCGCGGGACGCCGCTCGGCGGGGCGCTCAGGGACGCTGTCCGACTCCGGTGGTCAGTTCGCCGACCCGTCCGCGAACACTGTCGCGGGTGAGCGGTGGCGTGGGCAGTCCGGCGCCCTCGCGCAGTCCCGCGACGAACTCCTCCAAGACGGCGATGGGAGCGTGGACCGGTGACCAGCCCAATTCGGTCCGCGCCCGGGTGCAGTCCATGAGGGGAAGTCGTAGCACCGTGTCGAACAGGGCCGGGTCGGCGGGGGCGAGATGGGCGTGCCATGCGGCTGCGACCGCGGTGCGCACGATGCCCGACTTGACGGGCACGACACGCGCCCCGAGCACCTCGGCAAAGGTTCGCGCGTCGACCGGGGGGTCCGCTGCGACGTTGAAGGCGCCACGCACCGGACGGACGACAGCTCGCACGTACGCGTCGGCGACATCGTCGGTGTGCAGGATCTGCATGCGCAGACCGGGCATGTCGGGGACGACCGGGACCACGGGCAGGAGAGAACCCGGCACGAACGGGCCGGCGAAGATCCTCCGCTGCGCCGACGCCGAGCCGCGCTGGAAGATGAACCCCGGCCGCATCCGTACCACGCGGATCTCGGGGTGTTCGAGTTCGAAGGTGTCGAGCCACCGTTCGAGGTAGGACTTCTCCCGCGGATAGGCGGCGCCGGGCCACCCGTGGGTGGGCCAGGTCTCGTCGACGGGGTGTTCGTCCGGTGGGCCGGGGGAGTAGGCGCCGACCGACGAGGCCGTCACGATGGTGCGCACGCCGGCCTCGGCCGCGGCGGTGAGCGTGCGGATCGTGCCGAGGACGTTGTTGTGCCATGTCACTTCGGGTTTGTGGGTGGGCTGGAACAACCAGGCGAGGTGGACGAGGGCATCGGCACCGCGGAGGTCGGCGTCGAGATCGTCGGTGGCAACGTTCACGGCTGCGAACCGCGTCTTGGGCACGCTCCAGTCGGTGTCGCGCCGGGCCAGGCCCAGCACCGACGTCACCGCCGGTTCCTTTCCGAGCGCGCGGACGACGCCGGTACCCACGTTGCCGGTCGCGCCGGTCACCACCACGTGCAGGCCCGAGGTCTGCGTCGATTCACCGGTCTGCGTCGATTGGTCGGCCATGAGGTCGGAGTACCCGGTGGTTCGGGCGCGAACCCACCGGGAGGCAGAGATTCGCCGGGAGGGTCAGGCCTTGCCGGTTCCGGCGGCGATGCTCGTATCGAGCTGGGTGAGGAGCGTGGCGCCGAGGGTCGCCAGGGTGCGGACCTCGCTGTCGTCGAGCCCGTCGAAGACGAGCCGGTGCACGGTTTCGACGTGGCCGGGCGCGGCGTCGACGACCTTGGCGTAGCCCGGCTCGGTGAGCACCGCGTACGAGCCGCGGCTGCCGGGGATCGGTTCGCGGCACACCCAGCCGCGTTTGGTGAGGCGCGTGATCACATGGGAGAGCCGGGACAGCGATGCGTTGGCTTCGTCCGCGAGCGCGGACAACCGGAGTCGGCGATCCGGCGCTTCGGACAGCAGTGCGAGCACGAAGTATTCGAAGTGGGTCATGTCCTCGTCGCGCTGCATCTGCGTGTCGAGTGCCGCCGGCAACCGGGTGATCAGCGCGACCAGCGTCCGCCAGGCCTGCTGCTGGGAGGCGTCGAGCCACCGGGGGGCTTCGCTGCTCATGGTTGTGGGCCTCACTTTCGGGATCGGTGCCTTTTGATCGCTGGGTCCACCCTATATGATGGTTGAAGCTTCAATATTAGGAGACGTATGACCACCATGCCGGCCTTGTTCCTCAGCCATGGAGCACCACCCCTCGTCGACAGCGAACTGTGGGTGTCCCAACTGCAGCGCTGGTCCGCGGACCTGCCCCGCCCCTCGGCGGTGCTGGTGGTGTCCGCGCACTGGGAGTCGACGCCGCTCGCCATCGGTGCCACGACCACCGGCACCCCACTCGTCTACGACTTCGGCGGGTTCCCGCAGCGGTTCTACGAGGTCACCTATTCCTCACCCGGCGCCCCCGCTCTCGCCCGGAAGATCGCGGCGCTGATGCCCGACAGCGAACCCGTCGTCTCCCGGCCGCACCGCGGCCTCGACCACGGCGCGTACGTGCCGCTCACCGTCATGTACCCGGACGCGGACATTCCGGTCCTGCAGATCTCGATGCCCACCCTCGACCCCGAGCGGCTGCTCCACCTCGGGCGGCGACTGCGGCCCCTCCGCGACGAGGGTGTGCTGATCATCGGCTCCGGATTCGCCACGCACGGACTGCCGTTCCTGAACGACATGCGCCCCGAGGCACCCGCACCCGGCTGGTCCGCCGAATTCGACCACTGGGCCTCCGAGCGGCTCGCCGCCGGTGATCTCGACGCTCTCCTCGACTTCCGCCGGCGGGCGCCGGGCATGCCCTACGCGCATCCGACCGTCGAGCACTTCGCTCCGCTCTTCGTCACCCTCGGGACGGCCGACGATCCCGCGCAACGGCCACAGCAGGTCATCGACGGCTTCTGGCTCGGTCTGGCGAAACGCTCGATCCAGGTCGCCTGACAGGTCCGACCGGCCCGGCGACCCCGCGGGTGCGCCCGCCGGGTCGGTGCCTGGGATGATGTGCGCATGTCCGGCGAGCCCACCACCATTCCCGCAGCCACCACCGACCCGTCCGCAGGTGGCTGGTCCGACTCGACCACCACCCGCGAGCAGTTCCGGCTCCTCGCCGCCGAGCACCGCGGGGTCCCCGTGACCCGCACGGTGCTCGCCGACTCCGAAACCCCGCTGTCGGCATACCGCAAACTCGCAGCCGACCGTCCCGGGACGTTCCTGCTCGAATCGGCCGAGAACGGCCGGTCCTGGTCGCGCTGGTCGTTCATCGGCGCGGGCAGCCCCGCAGCGCTGACCGTCGTCGACGGAGAGGCCGCCTGGTACGGGCACGTGCCGTCCGGGGCGCCGGCCGGCGGTAACCCGCTCGATGTGCTGCACGAGACGTTGCAGTTGCTCCACACCGACCGGCTTCACGGGCTGCCGCCGCTCACCAGCGGCATGGTGGGCTATCTCGGCTACGACATCGTCCGGCACATCGAGAAGTTGCCGTCGCTGGCGACGGACGACCTGCAGATCCCCGAGCTCGTGATGCTGCTCGCCACCGACCTCGCCGCCGTCGATCACCACGAGGGCACCATCTGGCTCATCGCCAACGCGGTCAACTGGGACGGCTCCGACGAGCGGGTCGACGAGGCGTACGACGACGCGGTCGCGCGACTGGATCGGATGACCGCGGCCCTCGCCGCGCCCGCCGCATCCACCGTCTCCACCTTCTCGCGGCCGGAACCCGACTACCGCCGGCAGCGCACCACGGAGTCCTTCTGCACGGACGTGCGCAAGCTCATCGGCGATATCGAGGCCGGCGAGGCGTTCCAGGTGGTGCTGTCACAACGGTTCGAAATCGATTGTCCCGCAGCGCCGTTCGATGTGTACCGGATGTTGCGTGCGTCGAATCCGAGTCCGTACATGTTCCTGCTGCACATTCCCGGCCCGGACGGGGAGACGGCGTTCTCGATCGTCGGGTCGAGCCCGGAGGCGCTCGTCACCGTCGCCGACGGGGTCGCGACCACCCACCCCATCGCCGGGACCCGGTGGCGCGGCGCCGACGAGGAAGAGGACACCCTCCTCGAGAAGGATCTCCTCGCCGACGAGAAGGAGAATGCCGAGCACCTGATGCTCGTCGACCTCGGTCGCAACGATCTCGGCCGCGTGTGCGAACCGGGCACCGTCAAGGTCCACGACTACCGGCACATCGAGCGCTACAGCCATGTGATGCACCTGGTCTCGACCGTGACCGGCCGCCTGGCCGAGGGCAGGCACGCTCTCGACGCCGTCACCGCGTGTTTCCCCGCCGGCACCCTGTCGGGTGCGCCCAAGGTGCGGGCCATGGAACTGATCGAAGAACTCGAGCCGACCCGCCGCGGCATCTACGGCGGCATCGTCGGGTACCTCGATTTCACCGGCGACGCCGACACCGCCATCGCCATCCGTTCGGCGCTGGTCAAGGACGGAGTCGCCTATGTCCAGGCCGGCGCGGGAATCGTCGCCGACTCGGTGCCCGCATCCGAGGATGCCGAGGCGCGGAACAAAGCGATGTCCGCCCTCGCGGCGGTGGCGGCGGCGACGACGCTGACCTCCTACGAGGGCGAGTCCCGGTGACCGCCCCGGCATCCGGCTCGTCCCCACGCCGGCGCCCCACCGTGGCGGCGGCGCTGCTGCTCGCCGTGGCGGCCGGCGCGCTGTGGGCGGCCGGCCGTATGACCTGGGTGCGTGTCGAGTCCGCGGACGGACTCGGGACCGACCGCGTCACCGACCTGACCGGCAGTGTCTGGGCCGCCGCCACGACCCCGCTCGCGCTGGCGCTGCTCGCGGCGGTGGCCGCCGTGTTCGCCGTGCGGGGACGCGCCCTGCGGGTGCTCGCCGTGGCGGTCGCGCTCGTCGCGGTGGCCGCGGCGATTCCCTCGCTACAGCTCGTTGCGGGAGAGCCCGACGACGACACCGCCGCGCGGGTCGCCGAACTGCCCGACCGCGCAACGGTCACCGCGACCGAGGTGTCCTATGCTCCCGCGCTACTCGCGCTTGCCGGTGCCTGCCTGGCCCTGGCGGCGGCTGTCGCGCTGTGGCGGACCCCGAGGGCCCATGCGGGTCTGTCGTCGAAGTACGAGAGCCCTGCGGCCCGCCGGGAGGCATCGGCGCGGGCGGCCGGCACCGACGAACCGGTGACCGAAAGGTCGCTGTGGGACGCCCTCGACGCCGGTGTCGACCCCACCGCCGATCCCGGAGACGACGGGCACGACGGCCAGGGGACAGGGGATTCGGGCACCCGGCGCCGACCGTCCTGAACGCGCCCATTAGGCTTGCGGAAACTTCGATGAGCTTAATCACATCGGATTGACAAGGGTGGGAAAGGACTCGAGCCACGATGACAGTTCTCGACTCGATTCTCGAAGGAGTACGCGCGGACGTCGCTGCCAGGGAGGCGGAGATCGACTTCGCTTCCGTCAAGGCCGCCGCCGCCGCCGCACCCCCGCCGATCGATGCGAAGGCCGCGCTGCGCGAGCCGGGCATTGCCGTCATCGCCGAGGTCAAGCGCGCAAGCCCCTCGAAGGGGGCCCTCGCCGAGATCCTCGACCCGGCGGACCTGGCCAAGGCCTACGAGTCGGGTGGCGCCCGTGCGATCAGCGTCCTCACCGAGCAGCGCCGTTTCAACGGCAGCCTCGCCGATCTCGACGCCGTCCGCCGCGCGGTCCGTATCCCCGTGTTGCGCAAGGACTTCATCGTCGGGCCCTATCAGATTCACGAGGCGCGGGCCCACGGCGCCGACCTCGTACTGCTGATCGTGGCCGCCCTCGAACAGACCGTGCTGACGGCGCTCATCGAGCGGACCGAGTCCCTCGGCATGACGGCGCTCGTCGAGGCGCACACCGAAGAGGAAGCAGACCGCGCCCTCGAGGCCGGCGCCACCGTGATCGGGATCAACGCCCGCAACCTCAAGACACTCGAGGTCGACAAGGACACATTCGGGCGGATCGCGCCCGGCCTGCCCACCAACGTGCTCAAGATCGCCGAGTCGGGTGTGCGTGGACCGGCGGATCTGCTCGCCTACGCCGGTGCCGGAGCCGACGCGGTGCTCGTCGGTGAGGGGTTGGTGACCAGTGGCGATCCACGCCAGGCGGTCGCCGAACTGGTGACTGTGGGTACGCACCCGTCGTGCCCCAAGCCTGCTCGCTGACCCGGACGCCGAACCTTCCGCCGATCCGGGCTCCGCGCTGGACCCGAGGGTGATCCCGGCGTGCGAGTGGGGCAGACTGGACGGGTGACTGCAGACGATCCCGCACTGTCCGCCAAGGGGCGCGGACTTCCCCGCATGAGCGAAGCCGTGTCCACCCCGACCACGCACGAACCGGATGTCGGCGGGCACTTCGGAGTATTCGGTGGCCGCTACGTGCCCGAGGCGCTGATGGCGGTCATCGAAGAGGTCAGCGCCGCATACGAGAAGGAACGGAACGACCCCGGTTTCCTCGGCGAACTCGACCGGCTCCAGCGCGACTACACCGGGCGTCCCTCGCCGGTCTACGAAGCGACCCGGCTGAGCGAGCACGCTGGTGGCGCGCGGCTGCTCCTCAAGCGCGAAGACCTCAACCACACCGGCTCGCACAAGATCAACAACGTGCTCGGTCAGGTGCTGCTCGCCAAGCGGATGGGCAAGACCCGCGTCATCGCCGAAACCGGCGCCGGACAGCACGGTGTCGCCACGGCCACCGCCTGCGCCCTGTTCGGCCTCGAGTGCATCGTCTACATGGGCGAGGTCGACACCGAACGTCAGGCCCTCAACGTCGCGCGCATGCGGCTGCTCGGCGCCGAGGTCATAGCCGCCAAGACCGGCTCGCGCACGCTCAAGGACGCGATCAACGAAGCGATGCGCGACTGGGTGACCAACGCGCACAACACTTACTACTGCTTCGGAACCGCGGCCGGGCCGCACCCCTTCCCGACCATGGTCCGCGACTTCCAGCGCGTCATCGGCCTCGAGGCACGCGCCCAGGTCCTCGACCGGCTGGGGCGGCTACCGGACGCCGTCGTCGCCTGCGTCGGTGGCGGATCCAACGCGATCGGAATCTTCCACCCCTTCATCGACGACGCGTCCGTCAGGCTCGTCGGCATCGAAGCCGGCGGCGACGGCGTCGAAACCGGCCGTCACGCTGCCACCATCGGCGGCGGCAGTCACGGAATGCTCCACGGCGCCTATTCCTACCTGCTGCAGGACGACGACGGCCAAACCACGGAGTCGCACTCGATCTCCGCCGGCCTGGACTATCCCGGGGTCGGCCCGGAGCATTCGTGGCTCGCCGACACCGGACGCGCCGAATACCGGTCCGCCACCGACACCGACGCCATGGACGCCTTCAAGCTCCTGTGCCGCACCGAGGGCATCATCCCCGCGATCGAATCCGCGCACGCGGTTGCCGGTGCCGTGAAGCTGGGCCGTGAACTCGGTAGCGGAGCGATCGTCCTGGTCAATATTTCCGGACGCGGCGACAAGGACGTCGACACCGCAGCGAAGTGGTTCGGTTACCTCGAATCGGACAACTCTCTCGCCCCCGGCACCGTCGACGAAAGCGACGACAGCACCGAAGGAGCCGCACTGTGAGCGCCCCGCACGAACGTCTGAGCGAGATCTTCGCGACCTGTCGCGCCGAGAAGCGGGCGGCGCTCGTCGGTTACCTGCCGGTCGGATACCCGACCGTCGACAAGTCGATCGAGGCCATGACAACCCTCGTCGAGGGTGGGTGCGATCTCGTCGAGGTCGGCATCCCGTACAGCGATCCGGTCATGGACGGCACCACCATCCAGGATGCGGCCACCGAAGCCCTCGCGAACGGCGTCCGCGTGCGCGACGTGTTCCCGGCTGTCGAGGCCATCACGAACGCCGGCGGTGCCGCGGTCGTGATGACCTACTGGAACCTCGTCCTCAGGTACGGCGTGGAGAACTTTGCGCGAGATCTCGCAGCCGCGGGCGGACTCGGCATCATCACCCCGGACCTGATCCCCGACGAGGCTGCCGACTGGGTCGCCGCCTCCGACAAGTACGGTCTCGGCCGCACCTTCCTCGTCGCTCCGTCGTCGACCAACGAACGGCTCGCCACCACCGTCGACCGGTGCCGCGGGTTCGTGTACGCGACCTCGACGATGGGGGTGACCGGCGCGCGCGACAAGGTCGACAACCGTGCACCCGAACTCGTCGCGCGTGTGCGCGCCCACTCCGACATTCCCGTCGGCGTCGGGCTCGGCGTCCGCAACGCGGGACAGGCCGCCGAGATCGCCGCGTACGCGGACGGTGTCATCGTCGGCTCCGCGCTGGTGTCGGCCGTCGCGCAGGGACGTGAGGCTCTGCTCACGCTGACGCAGGATCTCGCGAAGGGCGTGCGCTCGGCTACCGTAGCGTCGTGACTTCGACTGTTCTGGCCTATCTTCCGAGTCCATCGCAGGGCGTCTGGTACGTGGGGCCTCTGGCCCTGCGTGCCTACGCGCTGTGCATCATCGCCGGCATCGTCGTCGCGATCTGGTGGGGTGACCGCCGCTGGGTCGCGCGCGGTGGCCGTCCGGGCACCGTGCTCGACATCGCGGTGTGGGCAGTCCCGTTCGGGTTGATCGGCGGCCGGCTGTATCACGTCGCGACGGACTGGCCGAAGTACTTCGGCGAGGGCGCCGACCCGGTCGACGCGCTCAAGATCTGGGAGGGCGGCCTCGGGATCTGGGGCGCCGTCGCGCTCGGCGCGGTGGGCGCGTGGATCGGCTGCCGCCGTCGCGGTATCCCGCTGCCGGCTTTCGGCGACGCCATCGCGCCGGGAATCCTGCTGGCGCAGGCCATCGGACGGCTCGGCAACTGGTTCAACCAGGAACTGTACGGGCGCGAAACGACGGTCCCGTGGGGACTCGAGATCTACGAGCGGCGAAACGAAGCCGGTCAGGTCTCCCCGGCGCTGATCGACGGCGTCTCCACCGGCGAGGTCGCGTTCGTGGTGCACCCGACGTTTCTGTACGAGGCCCTGTGGAACGTGGCGATCGTGCTGCTGCTCGTCCTGATCGACCGGCGCTTCGCGATCGGACACGGGCGCCTCTTCGCGCTGTACGTCGCGGGCTACTGCGCCGGCCGATTCTGGATCGAGCTCATGCGCACCGACGCTGCCACCGAGATCGCCGGCATCCGGATCAACACCTTCACCTCGGGCATCGTGTTCGTCCTCGCGCTCGCATACGTGATCTTCGGGAAGAAGGGACGGGAAGCCCCGGAGACCCTCGATCCGATGTCGACGGCGGCAGCCGATACCGCTGCCGAGAAGCCGGATGTCGAGAAGCCGGATGCCGGGAAGGCGGACGTCGAGAAGCCGGACGTCGAGAAGCCGGTGTCGAAGAAGCCCACGGCCGAGACGGTCACCGATGGCGGCGCCGGTACAGTCGAGACCGGTACGTCCGGCAACAGCAAGGGGGACCACTCGTGACCACACCGGATCCGGGAACCTCGGACGCGCACGATGCGGAGCCTGCCAAGCCCGATCTGCGCAAGAACACCGACTCCGAGCCTCCCGCCGGCGGCTCGCCGGACTCGCAGAAAGCTGATTCTGCCGACACCACGCCGGATTTCGGCCGCCCCTTCGACTATGACGCCACCGCGCAGGCGTCGTTGTCCGCGCAGCCCCCGACATCCGAGTCCCTGGGTGGTTCGCACGGCACGCCGGGGCCGGGCTGGGACACCTACTCGGGCGTCGGTAACGGCCCTGGCTGGGGTACCACCCCGAGCTATCCGCCGCCGTCGGAGAACCCCCAGTCGGATTATCCGCCTCCGGGCGCCTACTCGTACGGTGAACAGACCCCGCCGTACCAGGGTGAACCACCGTACCAGGGCATGCCGGGGCCGGTGTACGGCCGGCCGGATCCTGGGTATCCGGCCGGTGACTCCTCGGGTTACGCCGCGCACGAACAGGCCTATCCCGGGTACGCGCCGCCCCCGCCCGGGTACACGCCGGCACCGGGAATGCCGGCGGCCGCATACGGCTACTACGATCCGTCCGCTCCCTACGGACGCGACCCGTACACGGGCGAACCGTACTCCGACAAGTCGAAGGTGACCGCGGGCATTCTCGGGATCCTGCTCGGCCCGTTCGGCGCCGGCCGCTTCTACCTCGACCAGCCGGGCCTCGCGATCGCCCAGATCGCCGCGACGTGGCTGACGTGCGGTATCGGCGGCATCTGGCCGCTGATCGACGGCATCCTGATGCTCACCGGCAAGGTGCGCGACAACCACGGCCGCCCGCTGCATCCGTGACGGCCGCCCGGGCGCGCAAGCTCGCGCGTCCGGGCCACTCGCGCGTAGACTGACCGTCCGAGCACGATCCCGCTCCCCGCCGGGCGGCCCCGGCCGGCACCCACTTCCTGCGGTCCGTCCCGGCATCCGCACGTAGCGGCGACACCATCGACGGTCGCCCGCGCAGTGGAAGGTTCGCCTCCATCACAGGTGGTCAGGTGCAGTACACCGGGTTGCCCGGACCCTATGGTCTCTATGATCCGGCACGCGAATCCGACGCGTGCGGGGTCGCTGCGGTCGTCGACCTGCGCGGACGTGCGCGCCACGACATCGTCACCGATGCACTGGCCGCACTGCGGCACCTGACCCATCGCGGCGCGGCGGGACGAGACTCGGACAGTGGTGACGGCGCCGGCATCACGCTGGGTGTGCCGTGGCCTCTGTACGACGCGGTCGTCGGCTTCCCCCTTCCACCTGCGGGCCACTACGCTACCGGTCTGTGCTTCCTGCCCCGCGGCGACGCCGCGCGGACAGCAGCTCGCTGCCGCGTCGAGGCACTCGCCGCCGACGAGCAGCTCGAGATCCTCGGCTGGCGCGAACTGCCGGTCGAACCCGAACGCGCCGGTGTCGGTGAGTGCGCCGAGCTCTGCCGCCCGCACATTGCACAGCTGTTCGTCGCCGGGCCGGCCGTGGCGGGTGTGCGACCGGCCGGGCCGGTGCTGGATCGCCTCGTGTATCCGCTGCGGCGCCGGGCCGAGCATCCGGCTGCCCGGCCCGGCATCGAGGTGTACTTCCCGTCGCTCAGTGCGCGCACGGTCGTCTACAAGGGCATGCTCACCGCCGAGCAGTTGCCGCGCTTCTATCCCGACCTGCGCGACCCGCGCTGCGCCTCCGCCATTGCCCTTGTCCACAGCCGCTATTCGACGAACACGTTCCCCTCGTGGATCCTCGCGCAGCCGTTCCGGTACAGCGCCCACAACGGTGAGATCAACACCATCCGCGGCAACCGCAATCGGATGCTCGCCCGGCAACCACGGCTGCGTACCTGCCTTCTCGGCGGCGACCTCACGCGGCTGTTCCCGATCTGCACACCCGGCCTGTCCGATTCCGCGACCGTCGACGAAGTCCTCGAACTGCTGCATCTCGCAGGGCGGTCGCTGCCACACGCGGTGACGATGATGCTGCCGCCCGCCTGGGAGAACGACCCGGCGATCGATCCGCGGCGCCGGGCGTTCCATCGCTACCACGCGGCACTGCTGGAACCGTGGGACGGCCCGGCGTGCCTGCCGTTCACCGATGGACGGGTTTTCGGCGCGGTTCTCGACCGCAACGGTCTGCGGCCCGGGCGGTGGTGGCGCACTCGCGAGGACCGCGTGATCTTCGCGAGCGAAACGGGTGTGCTCGACCTGCCGCCGGATCAGGTGGCCGAGAAGGGACGGCTCGAACCCGGCCGCATGTTTCTCGTCGACACCGGGCACGGCCGGATCGTGCCGTCCGGCGAGATTCTCGACGAGCTCGCCGGCGCGCGACCGTACGCGCGCTGGCTCGATGCCGAACAGATCTGCCTTGACGGTGCCCGCCTCGACGACCTGTCGGCGCCCGGCACCGCCACCCCCCGGACACATCGGCTCTTCGGCTACACCGAGGAAGATCTCGAGGTGATACTGACGCCGATGGCCGTCTCCGGTCGGGAACCGCTCGGTTCCATGGGCTCGGATATTCCTCCCGCGGTGCTCTCGCCACGGCCACGCTTGCTCTACGACTTCGTCACTGAAATGTTCGCCCAGGTGACCAACCCGCCCCTCGACTCCATCCGCGAGCGCCTCGTCACCACGATGAGCCACGTGCTCGGGCCCGAAGCGAACCTGCTCGCCGAATCGGCCGATGCCTGTCGCCGGCCGGTCCTCCACGAGCCGGTGCTCAGCCCGGCCGAACTCGTGGCGCTCCGGGACACTCTGGCACGTCGCCCGCGTCCCGGCCTCGGCGTGACCGTACTACCGGCGCTGTTCGCGGCCGAGGGCAACGCGGGCAACGCGCTGGCCGACGCGCTCGCCGCGCTGTGCCGGGCCGCCGACAGTGCCGTCGACGCCGGTTCCGGTCTGCTGATCGTCACCGATCGCGGTGCGGAGCCCGGCAGCGTCCCGGTTCCTTCGCTGCTGGCGGTGTCGGCGCTGCACCACCATCTGATCGGCACCGGCCGGCGCGCGCGCACCTCACTGATCGTCGAATCCGGTGATGCCCGGGAGGTACACCACGTGTCGGCGCTCCTGGGGTTCGGCGCGTCCGCGGTGTGCCCGTACGTCGCGTTCGATACCGTCGTGGCCCTCGCCGCGGAGCACCGCCTCGGTACCACCACGCCGGTCGACGCCGTCCGCCATTACCGGCAGGCACTGACCGACGGGGTGCTCGAGGTGATGGCGAAGATGGGCATCTCCACACTCGAGTCCTACATCGGCGCCCAGACCTTCGACGCCGTCGGCCTCGGTGCCGACGTCGTGGACGCCTATCTGCCCGGCACCGCGTCCCGCATCGGCGGTGTCTCGCTCGACTCTCTCGCCCGCGAAACGCGGAGCCGTCACCGCGACGCATTCACCGCGGACCCCGGCGCTCCGCCGGTGCTGGACAGCGGCGGGATCTACCGGTATCGACGAGACGCGGAACCCCACCTGTTCACCCCCGAAACCGTGTTTCTACTGCAGCACGCCACCCGCACCGCCCGAGCGGAAGTCTTCGGCCGATACAGCGCCGAGGTCGATCGGCTCGCCGAGGCGGGGGGCATGCTCCGGGGATTGCTGCGGGTGCGGACCGGACGGCAGCAACCGCTCCCGCTCGACGACGTCGAACCGGCGGAACGGATCGTGACCCGGTTCGCCACCGGGGCGATGAGCTACGGCTCGATCTCCGCCGAGGCGCACGAAGCGCTCGCGGTCGCAATGAACAGACTCGGTGGCCGCTCCAACTCGGGGGAGGGTGGCGAAGACCGTGCGCGGCGCGGGGACCCGCTGCGCCGCAGCGCCGTCAAGCAGATCGCCAGTGGCCGCTTCGGGGTGACCGCCGACTACCTGGCCGACGCCACGGACATCCAGATCAAGATGGCGCAGGGAGCCAAACCCGGTGAGGGAGGACAGCTCCCGGGAAGCAAGGTGTATCCGTGGATCGCGCGCACTCGCTGTTCGACGCCGGGCGTCGGTCTGATCTCCCCGCCACCGCACCACGACATCTACTCGATCGAGGATCTCGCCCAACTGATCTACGACCTGCGCTGCGCCAACTCCCACGCGCGGATCCACGTCAAGCTGGTCAGCGGTGTCGGAGTCGGCACCGTCGCCGCCGGCGTCGCCAAAGCGCACGCCGATGTCGTGCTCATCTCCGGGCACGACGGCGGCACCGGCGCGGCTCTGCTCACCGCACTGCGCCACTCCGGGCTGCCGTGGGAGATCGGGTTGGCCGAAACCCAGCAGACCCTCGTGCTGAACGGCCTGCGCGACCGCATCACCGTGCAATGCGACGGCGGTCTGCGCACCGGACGCGACGTGCTGATCGCCGCGCTGCTGGGAGCCGAGGAATTCGGGTTCGCCACGGCCCCGCTCGTCGTGCTCGGCTGCATCCTCATGCGGGTGTGCCATCTCGACACCTGCCCGGTGGGTGTCGCCACCCAGAACCCGGAGCTGCGCGCCAAATTCACCGGTCGAGCAGCGCACGTCGAGCAATATTTCCGGTTCGTCGCCGAGGACGTCCGGAGGCGTCTGGCCGCGTTGGGGCTGAGTAGCCTCGACGATGCCATCGGACGCGCGGACCTGCTCGACGCCGATCCCGCGATCGTGCACTGGCGTGCCCGCGGTCTGGATCTGTCGCCGCTGTTCGTCGCGGCCGTCGACGCGACCGGGCGGCCACCGCAACGCCGCCGCACCCGCCCGCCGGTGCCCCCACCTGCAGGCACCCTCGACGATCGGCTGCTGGACGCCGCGGCGGACGCACTCGCGCATCGGCGCTCGGTGCGCATCGAGTCCGCCGTCGGCAACGTCGATCGCACCGTCGGCACGCGCCTGGGTGCGGCGGTCACGGCCCGCTACGGAGCCGACGGACTACCCGAGAACACCATCGACGTGTGTCTGAGGGGCAGCGCCGGGCAGTCGCTCGGCGCGTTCCTGCCGCCCGGAGTCACCCTCACCGTCGTCGGCGACGCGAACGACTACGTCGGCAAAGGACTGTCCGGCGGTGTGATCGCCGTGCGACCGGACGCCGCGGCACGTTTCGCCGCCCACACCCAGGTGATCGCCGGCAACACGATTCTGTACGGCGCGACCGCCGGCCGGCTCTTCCTGCGCGGCCGGGTCGGCGAGCGTTTCGCCGTCCGCAACTCCGGGGCCCACGCGGTGTGTGAGGGCACCGGCGACCACGCCTGCGAGTACATGACCGGCGGTCGCGTCGTGATCCTCGGCTCCACCGGCCGCAACGTCGCGGCCGGCATGTCCGGTGGACTGGCGCATGTCCTCGATCTCGACTCCGCCCGCGTCAACACCGCCTCCGTGCACCTCCACGAGATCGAACCCGGCGACCTCGAACCTCTGCGGGCGTTGCTCGCCCAGCACCGCGACCGCACCGGATCGCCCGTCGCCGCCGCACTGCTGGTGCACTGGCCCTGCGCCGCACGACGTTTCACGACGATCGTGCCGATCGACTATCACCGCATCCGCACTGCCGCCCGCCGGGGCGAACCCGCCGTCGCCGGAGCCGGCGGTGGCTGACCCGCGCGGATTCCTCCGGCTGCCGCGGGTCGAGCCCCCGCAGCGCCCCGTCGCCGACCGCGTCGGCGACTGGGACGAGGTGCGCCGGGCTCTGCCGCCACCCGAACGGAACCGGCTGATCCGCGACCAGGCCACCCGGTGCATGGATTGCGGACTCCCGTTCTGCCATTCCACCGCGGTCGGCTGCCCCCTGGGCAACCTCATACCCGAATGGAACGACCTGGTGCGCCGTGACCTGTGGGCGCTCGCGTCGGACCGGTTGCACGCCACCAACAACTTCCCCGAATTCACCGGCCGGATCTGTCCGGCCCCGTGCGAATCGGCGTGCGTCCTCGCCCTGGACGATCCTGCCGCAGCCGTCACCATCGAGCAGATCGAGCAGGCCGTCGCCGACCGCGCCTTCGCCGACGGCAACGTGCGGCCCCGGCCCCCGGCCACCCGCACCGGCCGCTCGGTCGCCGTCGTCGGATCCGGGCCCGCCGGGCTCGCCGCGGCCCAGCAACTCACCCGAACCGGGCACGCGGTGACCGTCTTCGAACGCGACGACCGGCTCGGCGGTCTCCTGCGGTACGGCATCCCCGCGTTCAAGATGGACAAGGCGCTGATCGATCGGCGTACCGACCAGATGCGTTCCGAAGGCACCGAGTTCCGCACGAGCTGCGACGTCGGCACCGCACCCGCTGCCGCGCAACTCCGCGCCGCGTTCGATGCCGTGATCGTCGCGGTCGGCGCCCGGCAGGCCCGCGAGATCGACGTGCCCGGCCGCGACCTCACGGGAATCCATCCGGCCATGGACTACCTCGTAGGCGCGAACCACGAATGCGAAGGCGATGGACCGGCCCGGATCCGGGCGCAGGGCAAGCATGTGGTGATCATCGGCGGTGGCGACACCGGAACGGACTGCCTCGGCACCGCCCATCGGCAGGGCGCCACGTCGGTGACGCAGCTCGACTACCGTCCCCGGCCACCCGACCGGCGCGACGACGACAAGACCCCGTGGCCGGTGCGGCCGTGGGTGTTGCGGACATCCCCCGCGCACGCCGAGGGCGGGCTGCGCCGATTCCATGTGGCGGTGCAGCGGTTCGTCGGTGACACGGTCGGAGAAGTCACCGCACTGGTCCTCGCCGAGGTGGACCCCCACCGGGTACGAGTGGGGCCGGAGTTCGAGATCCCTTGCGAACTCGCGTTGCTCGCGATCGGATTCGACGGGGTCGCGCCCGGGCCGCTGCTCGACGATTACCGGCTGGCCCGCACCCCGCGGGGCACCGTCGACTGCGATCATCGCTGGCAGACGAGCACGCCCGGAGTGTTCGTGTGCGGCGACGCCCACCGCGGCGCCTCGCTGGTGGTGTGGGCCATCGCCGAGGGACGCGCCGCCGCTCGCGGTGTCGACGAGTACCTCATGGGCATCTCGAGGTTGCCCGCCCCGGTCGGACCCGATTCGCGGCCCCTCGCTCCGCCGTGAACACCGTCGCCGGGTTGGAACCGGGAACAACCGGGTATCACGGCAACGTGCCACCACTCGATATTCCACGCCCCCCGCTTCTGCACACGGCGGTGTCCGGGATCTTCCGGGCTGCCTCTGCGCTGCGGGGCGCGCGGGTGTTCCATCCCGCAGGCGCGCTGTTCCACGGGTACCTCGACGTGGGCACCGCGGACGGGCCCGTCCCGCCGGGCCGATACCCGGTCGCCGCGCGGCTCTCCCGCGGACTCGGCCTGCCACCGGGCCTGCCCGACATCCTCGGCGTCGCACTACGGATCTCGCTGGACACCGGTCCCTGGGACGTTCTCCTCGCCACCGCGTACCGGCCCGCCCGCGCGATGCTGCTCCCGGCGCGCGGCTGGGCGAGTGCGCGGTACAGCAGTGTGGCGGCCTACCGCCGCGACGGCGACGAGCGCCCACACTGGTTTCTCGCCGAGCCCGTCGGGCCGCAGCCGCGCACCACCGCGACATCGCGGCTCGTGCCCGAACGGGCACCGGTGCGCTTCTCGGTCACCTGGGCTCCCGCGCGAGGACCGTGCTCGCCGTTCGGCGACGTCGTGCTCGACACCCGCTCCCCGGTCGGGGATCCGGCGATGCCCTCGTTCGACCCGGTGGTGCACTGTCCCGCCCATCTGCGCATGTGGCCCACGTTCGTGGCGCGGGTCCGCAGGGACGCGTACCGGGGGAGCCGCACCGGACGGGGCGGAACGCTCGACGACGGGGCGCGTCACAGCGGAATCGCCGAGAAGACGAGACCGGCACACAACCACAGCGCAGGAG
>NZ_JAUZMZ010000101.1:0-17866 GCF_036327435.1 Rhodococcus chondri
GCGTACCGTATCCGACTCGCAGATGCCGCGCAGCTGTGAAAGATTCGTCTGCACTCCGTACAGGTGGGTGTCGTCGAGCGCTGCGGCGAGACCGGCGAACGCCGTGCGCCGGGATTCACCCCGCACGATCACCTTGGCGAGCAGCGGATCGTAGAAGGTTCCGACCTCGGTGCCGGTGTCGACCCACGTCTCGATGCGGGTGTGTGCCGGAAACTCGACGTGCGTGAGCAGTCCGGCGCTCGGGCGGTAGTCGCGACCGGGATCTTCGGCGTATACGCGGGCCTCCACCGCATGTCCGGTTATCGCCGGTCCCGAATCGGGCAGCGCCGCGAGCATTTCCTTGTCGCCGCGCGCCAGCCGCAGCATCCATTCGACGAGATCGACACCCGTGACCTCCTCGGTGACCGGATGTTCCACCTGCAGGCGGGTGTTCATCTCCAGGAACGACACCTCCCCGCGTTCGGTGTCGTAGACGAATTCGACCGTTCCGGCGGAGCGATACCGCACCGAAGAGGCAAGTGCCCGGGACGACGTCAGCATCTGCTCGACGATCTCGTCGGGCAGCCCCGGGGCGGGAGCCTCCTCGACCACCTTCTGATTTCGGCGCTGCAGCGAGCAGTCGCGGGTACCGAGACTGAGCGTGCGGCCCTCACCGTCACCGAAGATCTGGACCTCGACGTGCCGGGCGTGCGAGACGAACCGTTCGAGGAACACCCCCGCCGACGAGAAGTTCGCCGACGCGAGGCGAAGCACCCGCTCGTATGCCTCATGCAGATCGCCGGGACCGTGGCAGGCTTGCATGCCGATTCCGCCGCCGCCGCCGACCGCCTTGAGCATCACCGGATAGCCGATCTCCGCGGCCGCCGCGAGTGCCTCGTCGACCGACCCGAGCAGACCGCTTCCCGCCACCAGGGGAACGCCCACCCGGCGGGCTGCATCACGCGCTGTGTGCTTGTCTCCGAACACGCGCAGCTGCTCCGGTGCCGGCCCGACGAACGCGATGCCGGCGTCTTCGCAGGATTGAGCGAAATCTGCGTTCTCGGATAAGAATCCGTAGCCGGGATGGATCGCTCCCGCGCCGGTGACGAGGGCGGCCTCGATGACCAGGTCCGAGCGGAGGTACGACTCGGCGGCTGGGGCCGGACCCAGTCGCACGGCCACGTCGGCCAGTTCGACGTGCGCGGTGGAGGCATCCGCGTCGGAGTACACGGCCACTGTTTTCAGCCCGAGCTTGTGTGCGGAACGCATGATGCGACACGCGATCTCACCACGATTGGCGATGAGCAGGGTGTCGAAGCCGAAATCCACGGTGAGGCTCCTTCGATGGGGGAAGTGGGAAGAGTTACTCGGCGAACGACATCGCCGTGACAGCGCGGGTCACCCGGTCGAGGACCACGGTGAGGGACTCGCCGATATGGCGGTGCAACAGTGTGCGAGCCAGGGGGAGATCCCGGTCCAGGACGGCGTCGAGAATCCCGAGGTGCTCGGCGATCGAGGTTTCGATGCGGCTGTTGACCATGAAGTCGTACATCCGCACGTGCCGGATCCGGGAGTTGACGGATTCCAGCGACGACGCCAGCTCGAGGTTCCCCGACGACGAGAGGAGTGCGACGTGGAACTGCTCGTCGAGGACCACGAACCCCGGTTCCTGCTCGGGCGGGTCGAGTGCGAACTCCTGCCATCGCCGGCGCTCGGCGTCGAGCGCGATCCGGTCGTGGACGATTGCCGGATCGTCGATCGCACGGTTGATCCCGTGCAGTTCGAGCGTGATACGCAGCTCGTACAGGTCGCAGATGCGCGGAATGCTCGGTGGTACGGGGGAGAAACCGAATTCCTCACGCCGGATGAGCCCGTCGGCGGCGAGCATCGCGAGTGCTTCACGCACCGGGGTACGAGAAATGCCGAACCGGGCCGCGAGTTTCGGCTCGGTGAGACGCTCGCCGACACGCACCGACCCGTTCATGAGATCGGTGCGCAACTGCCGGTATACCTGCGTCCGAAGCGGTTGCGGCTCCGCTGTATCCGTTGCTGTCGACATAGCTGTATACGCTATGGAGCAGGTGTTTCGTTCGGGTTTCGTGCGGTAAAGCTCGGGTTAGGAAGAACTCTCGGCCGTCTCGGTCAGGGCGTTTCGAAGTCCCGATCGAGGCGCAGGGTACCGATGGTCGTGGCGAGCCCGTCGTATTGCGTCACCAGAAGGCAGACTTCGATCAGGCGGCGCTCGTCGAAGTGCTGCGACAGTTCGGTCCACGTGTCGTCGGACAGATTTCTCGTCGCCACCAGTTCGTCCACTGCGGTGAGCAGTGCGCGGTGCCGGGGGCTCCAGTCGTCGTGTGCGGGGCCGTGCACGATGCGCGTGTGGATCTCGTCGGTGATACCGGCCCGCCGCCCGAGGCGGGTGTGATGATCGGCTTCGTAACCGCATTCGCGCAGATGTGCCACACGCAGGATGACCATTTCCGACTGGAACCGGCCCAGCCTGCCGAACGGCATCAGCATCCCCGAATAGTGCAGCCACCCGCGGAACAACCGGCCGGTGCGACCGAGCGTGCTGAACAGATGCGCGTCGGAGGTACCCGCCGCCCGCGACAGCGCCTTCCATACGACCCAGTTGATCGGGCCGAGTTCTTTCAGTCGTCCGGGCGCGATGCGGGGCGTCATGGGGGTCAGTCTCGCACTGCGCGCGCCAGACGTGCCAGCGTGCGTGCTTCTTCGGCGCGCCGGACCACCACGGCCCGTGACGTGTCGATGTGGGCGAGCAGGAGCCGGTGGGCGTCGTCGAGCCTGCCGTCGAGCAGCAACTCGGTCACGGCGATGTGCTCGTCGACGGTCGCGGCCAAGCGGTCGGGGGTCAGGTAGTCGAACATCCGCACCGGTCGCACCTTGGCGTTGACCGTGGCCAGCGCCTCGCAGAGCGCGGAATTGCCCGACGACGCGAGCAGCGTCAGATGGTACCGCTCGTCGAGCGCGACGAAACCCGCATCGGGTTCGGGTGGAACGCGGCGCAATTCGTACCAACGGTCCAGTTCGGCGCCGAGGATCCCGGGGTCGTGCCGGACCGACTCGTCGGTCATCGCCCGGCAGATCCCGCGCAGTTCGAGGGTGATGCGCAGCTCGTAGAGATCGTCGAGGGCATCGAGCCGGGGCCGGTACGGGAACAGTCCCGGCTCGCGGCGTTCGACCAGGCCGTCGGAGACGAGCCGTGCCAGTGCTTCCCGCACCGGGGTGCGCGACACGCCGTACCGGTCGGCGAGCCGTTCCTCGCTGAGCCGCTCGTCCGGAGCGAGGGCGCCGGACATCAGCTCGGCTCGCAGCCCCCGATAGACGAGCTCGCGGCGGGTTCCGGCCGGCGACATCAGATGGCCATCGCGGCGCGCACGGTTGTCGCGGCGTCGGCCCCGCCGTCTCCGGTGGAGGTGATGCGCCCGGATTCGAGGATGTAGTAGTGGCGGGCGTTGTCGAGCGCAAAGCCGATGTGTTGTTCGACGAGCAGGACACCGAGGTTCCCGCCCCTGCCCAGTTCGACGATGGTGTTCTCGATTTCGGCGACGACCGACGGCTGGATGCCCTCGGTGGGCTCATCGAGAATGAGCATGCGGGGTTCGGTGATCAGGGCCCGCGCGATTGCTAGCTGCTGGCGTTGACCGCCCGAGAGCAGCCCGGCGCGGCGGTCGAGTAGCGGGACGAGGGCGGGGAACAGATCGAGCATGTCGGCGATCAGCTTCCGGCCGTTCTTACGTCCGTCCGCGACGACCTGCAGGTTCTCGGCGCAGGTGAGCTGCCCGAACGATTGCTGTCCCTGCGGCACGTAGGCGAGGCCCCGGGCGACGCGGGCTGCGGGTCGCATTCTGCCGATATCGGTGCCCTCGAACAGGATCCGGCCGGACGTGATGGGCAGCAGCCCGACGGCGGCGCGGAGCAGCGTGGTTTTGCCCGCGCCGTTGTGTCCCATGACGGCCGCGACGCCGTCGGACGGGACGGTGACCGAGACGCCGTGGATGATTTCGGTGCGGCCGTAGCCGGCGCGGACGTCGACGAGTTCGAGCATCAGGAGGCCTCCTCGAGGGTTGCGGTGCCGAGGTAGACCTGCTGGACCTGCGGGTCGTTCTGGACGTCTTCGACGGTGCCGTCGGCGATGACCTTGCCGCGCGCGAGGACCGTGACCGAGGTCGCGAATGCGCGCATGAAGTCCATGTCGTGTTCGACGACCACGACGGTGCGCTGGGCGCCGATCCGCCGGAGCAGTTGCCCGGTCTCCTCGCGTTCGTCACCGCTCATGCCGGCGACGGGTTCGTCGAGGAGCAGCACATCGGAGTTCTGCACGAGCAGCATGCCGATTTCGAGCCACTGTTTCTGGCCGTGGGCGAGGATGCCGGCAGCAGTGTCGCGGTGCGCGGTCAGGCCGATCGTCTCGAGCGCTTCCTCGATTTCCGGCAGCACCCCGGAGCGGCGGCGCAGCAGTTGCCACGGTGAGCGTCCCGCTCCGGCCGCGATGTCAAGATTCTGCAGCACCGACAGTTCCTCGAACACCGACGCGGTCTGGAAGGTGCGTCCGACGCCGAGGCGCGCGATCTTGTGGGTCTTTTTGCCGAGCAGTTCGACACCGGACTTGGTGACCGATCCGGTGGCCGGCACGAGGCCGGTGACGGCGTCGACGAGGGTGGTTTTGCCGGCCCCGTTGGGGCCGATGAGAAATCGCAGGTCGCCCTGGAAGAGGGTCAGGTCGACGCCGTCGACCGCGGTGAAGCCGTCGAAGCTCACGCGCAGGTCGCGGACCTCGAGGTATTGGCTGGACATGCCGGCGTTGCCGCCGTAGGTGGGTGCGGTCATCTCGCGGGCTCCATCTCGGGTGCGGGGGCGGGAGTGTCCTGCGACGGGGACACGGCGGCCGGTGTCGTGCGTCGGCGACCGCGCAGCGCGGCCAGCCCGGCCAGACCGGCGGGGAAGAAGCCGATGACCACGACGAACAGCAGGCCCTGGGCGTAGGTCCAGGCGGACGGGAAATTCTCCGACAGGGCGGTCTGCGCCCAGGCGACGCCGATCGCGCCGAGCACCGGGCCGAGCAGGGTGGTGCGGCCGCCGATAGCGACGCCGATCAGGAACGCGATCGAGGGCACGATGCCGATGTCGGCGGGAGAGATGATGCCCACGATCGGGACGAACATCGCGCCGGCGAGACCGGCGAAGAACGCGGCGACGGTGTAGGCGGCGACCTTGATGTTCGCGGGGTCGTAGCCGAGGAACCGGACCCGCTCTTCCTGATCGCGCACCGCCACGAGCAGTTCGCCGTAGCGCGACTGCATGAGCTGGCGGGTCGCGGCGACGACCAGCAGCAGGATCGCGGCGACGATGAAGAACAGCATCCGCTTGTTGACCGGATCCGCAAGGTCGAACCCGAAGAAGCTGCGGAACCGGTTGAGGCCGTTGGAGCCGCCGGTGCTCTGCTGCCCGACGAGCAGGATTGCGAAGGCGGCGGCGAGAGCTTGCGAGAGGATCGCGAAGTAGGCGCCCTTGACGCGGCGTTTGAACACGCCGAGCCCGAGGATCAGCGCCACGAGGGCGGGCAGCAGCGCAATCGCCAGAACAGTCACCAGGGGTGAGGAGAACGGCACCCAGTAGGCGGGCAGTTCGCGGAGGCCGGCGATCTGCATGAAGTCGGGGACGGTGTCGCCGCGTAGCTGCGCGTCGGCGACTTTGAGGTGCATCGCCATGATGTACGCGCCGATGCCGAAGAACACGCCCTGGCCGAGGGTGAGCATGCCACCGCGCCCCCAGGCCAGTCCGATGCCGACGGCGACGATGGCGAAGCACAGGAATTTGCCGAGCAGGCCGAGCCGGAAGTCGGACAGCACCGCCGGCGCCACGCCGAAGAGCATCAGGGCGGCGACGGCGAACCCCGCTGCGGTACGGGCGGGTCCGGGGCGGGTGATGGCACCGACCGGTCCGGGGCGGGTGATGGCACCGACCGGTCCGGGGCGGGTCAGGGCCCGTGGAGTGAATGTCGAGGGCATCAGACCAAACTCCTTGTCTTGACCGCGAACAGGCCTTGGGGCCGCAACTGCAGGAAGATCACGATGAGTACGAACACGATGACCTTCGCGATGGACGCGGTGGTGGAGTACTCGATGAACGAATTGAGCAGGCCCAGCGCGACCGCGGCCAGGACGGCGCCTTCGATGCGGCCGAGGCCACCGATGACGACGACCAGGAACGCGTCGATCAGATACGACTGGCCGATGGTCGGGCTGGTCGAGCCGATCAGCGTCAACGCGACACCCGCGACTCCGGCGAGGCCCGAACCCAGGAAGAAGGTGGTGATGTCGGTGCGCCGGCTCGAGATCCCCACGGTTTCGGCCAGGTCGCGGTTCTGCACCACGGCGCGGATACGCCGGCCCATGGAGGTGTACTTCATCGACGTGATCAGAGCGATCACGCAGATCACTGCGAACGCCAGAATGAACAGGCGGGTCTTGGGGACGACCGCGCCGAGTACGTCCACCCCACCCGAAAGCCATCCGGGAGCAACCACGTTGACGGCCGGTGCGCCGAAGAGGTCGCGAGCGGCCTGCTGAAGCAGCAGTCCCACACCGAACGTCACGAGCAGGGTGTCGAGGGGGCGGTGGTACATCCGGCGGATCAGGGTGACCTCGAGAAGGACACCCATCACGCCGCCCACCAGGAAGCCGACGAGCAACGACACGAACAGGGACACGCCCGCTGAGGAAATGACCTGCTGAACTACGAACGCGGTGTAGCTGCCGGCCATGATGAATTCGCCGTGGGCCATGTTGATCACGCCCATCTGGCCGAACGTCAGCGACAGCCCCAGCGCCGCCAGCAGCAGGATCGATCCGATACTCAACCCTGTGAACAACTGTCCTACAAGGACATCCATGTCGTCTCCCTCGAATCGGCTTCCCGGTCGCCTGCGTCAGTTCCCGGACAGGGACGCGGCCCAGTCGTAGGACTCGAGGTACGGGTCCGGGTCGACCGGCCCGTCGGACTCCCACACCGTGTAGATCAGGCCGTCGCCCCGGATTTCACCGATGCGCGCGGTCTTGGTGATGTGGTGGTTGTCGCCGTTGATGGTCACGGTGCCTTCCGGCGCCGCGAACGACACTCCGTCGGCGGCCTGCTGGATGTCCTCGACCGCGAAGGAGTCGGCCTTCTCGACGGTGTTCTTCCACAGGTACACCGACGCGTATGCCGCTTCCATCGGATCCGACGTGGGCTTGTTCTGTCCGTACTCCGCCTTGTAGGCCTCGACGAACGAGGTGTTCTCGGGTGAGTCGACCGTTTGGTAGTAGTTCCATGCGGTGAGCTGGCCCTCGATGTTCTGCGCGCCGATGCCGACCACTTCCTCTTCGGCGATGGACACCGAGACGACGGGCATGTCCTTCGCGTTCAGGCCGGCGTTGGTGTACTCGCGGAAGAACGCCACATTCGAGTCGCCGTTGAGGGTGTTGAACACCGCGTCGGCGCCCGCGGTGCGGACCTTGTTGACAATGGTGGAGAAGTCGGTGGAGCCGAGCGGGGTGTAGTCCTCGCCCTTGATCTCGATGCCGTTGGCGTCGGCGTACGCCTTGATGATGCGATTGGCGGTCTGGGGGAACACATAGTCGCTGCCGACGAGGTACAGCGACTTGACTCCCTGTTCCTTCAGGAAGTCAAGCGCCGGAACGATCTGCTGGTTGGTCGTCGCGCCGGTGTAGAAGATGTTCGACGACGACTCGAGCCCCTCGTACTGGACGGGGTAGTACAGCAGCGAATTCCGGTCTTCGAACACCGGCAGCATCGCCTTGCGGCTCGACGACGTCCAGCCGCCGAATACTGCTGCGACACAATCGGAACTGATGAGCTTCTCGGCCTTCTCGGCGAATACCGTCGGCTCGGACGCGCCGTCCTCGGCGACGATCTCGATCTGCTTGCCGAGCACACCGCCGTCGGAGTTGATCTCTTCGACGGCCAGGGCGATCGAGTCGCGCACCGTGACCTCGGAGATCGCCATGGTGCCCGACAGCGAGTTCAGCGATCCGACCTTGATCGTGTCGCCGGAGGTGTCGACACACGAGGCGCCGGACGCACCGGCGGAGGGCTCGGAACCGTCGCCCGCCTTGCTGCCGCACGCGGTGAGCACGAGTCCGACGGTGAGCAACGCAGCCGGCGCGGCGACGGCGCGCTTGGCGAACTTGGACCTGGCAACTGACATGAAGGTGCCCTTCCTTCGGAGGTGTGACCGGATGGGTCCCGGGTGTATCCGGGGGCGTATACAGCGTTGTATCCGTGATGCCACACAGTAGGCGGGCCTTGTTGCGCCGGAATATCTTCCGATGACGGTTGAATGACTCCGATGACGCCGGTGTTACATGTTCCTCACATGCAACTGCCGTCGATGCGAACACACTTGCTTCCCGCTACGACAGTTGCCGTAGCAGGAGGAGAATGCGGTAGCGATTATCGTCCAGCGCGGGCGACTGCGCGGTCGAAACGTGCGCGGACGACGTCGAAACGGAACAGTTCGGGCCAGGTCCAGCGGATCACTTCGAAGCCGAGGTCGCGGAGGGCGTCTTCGCGCCGCTTCTCCGTGCGCACGGCCTCGATCCCGCCGGTGTCGTACTTCCCCATGCCGTCGAACTCGCCGATGATGCCGGGGTCCTCCCAGAAGAAGTCGGTGCGGGCGACGAAATACCCGTCCGGAGTTCTCAATTCCTTCTGCAGTGCCGGGGCGGGCATGCGGGCCTGGTGCATCCGTACGCGGCTGAGTGACTCACCGGGGCTCTCGCTGCGGCCGTCCAGGAACGCGGCAACGCGTCGCGCCGCGGCGATGCCTCTCTTGCGTCCCGTCACGTCGAGGACCTGCCGGATTTCCAGATCGAGTGCCGGGTCCCGAGCCAGCGCCGAATCACCCGTGATCACTGCTTCGTCGAGGTCGAGGGTGCACGCGAGATCGACGACGGTCCGCGCGACCGACGTGCACGGTATGCCTGCGACGTGCGTGATGTCGCCGGACGTCAACGGCGCGACGTGCAGGTGACGTCCGGCGCTCCTACGGCCACCCGCGGTTCGGTTGCGGGTGATGTGGACACGGGTCAGGTCGGGTCGCCAGAGCGTGAGCCCGTGAAGGGCAGCGGCAGAGGTGTGACTGACCACGGTGCCCGGCGACAGTTTCGTGCCCACCGAACGCACACGTATCCGGTAGCGATCGAGTGAATCGAAGCTCTCGCTGTCCGTTGCCTGAAGATAGATGCCGGGTTCGAGACGTTCGAGTTCACCGGCCCGCAGTGCGCGCCGGATTTCCGAATCCGTGAAACCGACGGCGAGCGCCTCGGTCCGAAGAAAGGGCGTCGGTTGTGTCATGGCGACTACCGTGCCCGATGCCCGAGAGAGAATCGGGTGCATTCCGGACCGGAAGGCACAAGCTGTGGACGAATTGCCCGGCTGTGGATAACTTCTCGCTACAGGGTCGGCGCCTTGCTACGGAAATTGCGGCAGCGGAAGACGAATTGGGTAGCGGGAGATCAGGACTTGTCGAGAACCGAGCCCATGACGCGCTCGACGGCGATCTCGATGACGACGCGGCGCGGGTTGGGGCGCGGCTCGCGGTAGCGGGCGGCGTAGCGGCGCTCTCCCTCGGTGACGGCGTCGCGGTCGCGGGCGACCCGGGCCGGCCCCTCGAGGGTCAGCCATCGACCACCGTCGACCTGGCTGACCACCGCGTATCCGCCGCGCTCGGCGTTGAGAGTTTTCTGGGACCCCTCGAAGGTGATGATCCGGGCGAGCTCGCGGACCGGATCCCACGTGAACCCCACCGCGACGACGTGCGGTGTTCCGTCCTTCCTCAGCGTGGTGAGGGTTGCGAGGTGGTACTCGGACAGAAACTCGAGGGCCTTCTCGCCCAGCGCGGCGGGGGTACGTGCCATGCGGTCAGCGTACTGGCCGTCCGCGGAGTCAGCGGACGAGGTACGGCGAGACGGAGCTGCGGTGCTCGTTGATGTCGATCTCCTTGCCGAGCGGAGGGAACGCCCGCTGAGGGCAGTTCATGCGCTCGCATACGCGGCAACCGGAGCCGATCGGAGTGCCGGGGTTGGACTCGTCGAGCTCGAGTGCGTCGGCGTAGACGAGCCGGTGCGCGTGCCGCAGTTCGCACCCGAGTCCGATCGCGAACGTCTTCGACGGCTGCCCGTAGCGCGCCGCACGCCGTTCGACGGTGCGCGCAACCCACAAATAGCGACGGCCGTCGGGCATCTGGGCGATCTGCGTCATGATCTTGCCGGGGTAGGCGAACGTCTCGTACACGTTCCACAGCGGGCAGGTACCGCCACTGGTCGAGAAGTGGAAGCCTGTGGCGGACTGCCGTTTCGACATGTTTCCGGCCCGGTCGACGCGAACGAACGAGAACGGCACGCCACGCAGTTTGGGACGCTGCAGCGTCGACAGGCGGTGCGCGATGGTCTCGTAGCTGACTCCGTAGAACGCGGAGAGCCGCTCGATGTCGTAGCGGAAGTTCTCGGCGATCTCGTGGAACTGGGTGTAGGGCAGGAGTAGTGCGGCAGCGAAGTAGTTGGCGAGGCCGAGTCGCGCGAGCGACCGGGACGAGTCGCTGGTGAAGCCGCCCTCGGCGACGAGCTTGTCGATCAGCTCCGAACATTCGAGGTACGCGAGCTCGAGCGCGAGCTTGAAGACCTGCTGCCCACCCGACAGTTGCGGTGCGACTTCGAGGATCCGGCTCTCGGGATCGTAGCGGTGCAGGATGTTCTCGCCGAGGTCGATGCGTTTGACGATCTGCACGTCGTGCACTGTGGTGAGGCGCTTGGCGATCTCTCCGCCGACGTCGCCGCGATGAAATCGAATCCTGTTGGCGAGCTCTTCGGCTTCGGTATCGAGCTCGTGCAGGTAATTCTGTCGCTGATAGAAGTAATCGCGTACCTCTTCGTGAGGCATGGTGATCGAGCCGCTGCCGCTACCGTCGCTGTAGCGGTCCTCGGTGGCCGCGGCGAGCTGCGCGGTGGTGTTGCGGAAACGCCGGTGCATGTTGACCATGGCCCGCGCCAGGCCGGGATGCGTGGCGACCATTTCTGCGATCTCCTGCGCGTCGGCTTCGATGCCCATCTCCTGATCGAGCGCCACCTCCCGCATTTCGGCGATGAGCCGGGTGTCGTCCTGCGAGGAGAAGAAGGTGGTATCGACGCCGAACACCTCGCTGATGCGCAGCAGCACCGGCACCGTCAGCGGTCGTACGTCGTGCTCGATCTGATTGAGATAGCTTGCCGAGATCTCGAGTGTCTTGGCGAGGGCGGCTTGGCTGAGTCCCCGCTCGGTGCGAAGCTGCCGCAAGCGGGCGCCGACGAAGGTCTTGGCCATTCGCCCAGGGTAAGTGCGCTAAACGAACTTTGCAACGTGTCGTTTGCAGACTGTTAATGCGGTGCTTTCTACTCCAGTCCGAGCCACGATCCCGGCGCGAACGCTTCGAAGTGGACGGACGACGGCGGCAGCCCCGCCTCCACGAGTTCGTTCCGGATCGCGCGCATGAAGTCGACCGGACCGCACACGTAGGTCTGGGCGTCACTCGGCAGTGCGACACCTGTGAGCGGGGTTCGGCCATCGTCGCGAACGCCGTCGAAGGCCCTGTAGCGCAGGTGCAGCTGCGCGGAGGGCAGCATCTTGCCGAGCGCGCTGAATTCCACTCTGCGCACGTGCTCGTAGGGCGAGTGCTCCACGTGCACGACCGTGACCCTCCGGCCGGAGTTCCGCGCGACGAGGTGCTGCAGCGCCGCCATGGAATTGGTGACCCCGATGCCGGCGGAGATGAGCAGCAGTGGTGTTTCCGCGTCGTCGATCACGACGCTGCCGAACGGGTGGGAGACAATGAGATGGTCGCCGGCCGCGACCCGGTCGACGAGAATCGGCGAGACGAGGCCGCCCGGTACGCGCTTGACCGATAGGGCCCATTCGGCCGGGGTGCGGCCGCGGGCCACGGTGTACTGCCGGATCTGCTCGCCGCCGCTGTCGACCCGCACACGGACCGAGATGTACTGACCGGGGAGGAAGGCCGGAAGTCGCTCACCGTGGGTGGGCTGGAGGAACAGCGTCGCAGCATGCGCTCCGTCGTACTCGCGTTCCGCGACGACGACGTTCCGCCACACCTGGCCGGGCGCAACCCCTGCTTGCGCGTACAGAATCGATTCCTGTTCGATCAGCGAGTTGGCCATCAGGGTGTACACCTCGTGCCACGCGAGGGCGACGGGGCGCGTCACGGCGTCACCGAGCACTTCGGCGATGGCTGCGAAGAGATGTTCCCGCACGATTTCGTAGTGGCCGGATGGGACGCCGAGCGACGCGTGTTTGGCTGCGATGCGCGCCATGATCGCGTCGATGTCGCCCGGCTGCTCCTTGACGAGCAGAGTCGCGAAGGCCGCGACCGAGCTGGCGAGGGCCTGTTGCTGCGTGCGGTTCGCCTGGTTGGCGCGGTTGAACAGGTTGGTCCTCAGAGCAGGCACGGCGGCGAACAGCCTGTCGTAGAAGACCTCGGAGATCCGTCCGATGTGGGCACCGATCACCGGCAGGGTCGCTTCGACGACCGAGTGCGACGTGGGGGACAGGATGATGCTGCTCCTTCGGCTCGTGCGGGCAACCGGCAGACGGACACGGAGCGCAGCACGTGGCGCGGCCGGCCCCGATCCGGTCGTCGCGCAAATGATACGACCAGGAGATCGGTATCTCGACGTCCGGACTGCGGCATCCGGGCGACGTTCCTGTGAAAGCAATCACACGCTGTGGCGTGCCCTGCGCCGTTGTGGCGGGTCACCGACACGTCGGTGCGGTTACTGCAGGTGACCGGCCGGCGGCCGTTGCCGCAGAGAACTCCAGGTCATTGCTACCGGCCGGTAACCAGTGGTCGAAAAGCCGGGTTGTTGGGCCCACCATTGATTTGCAACCTTTGCAAAGGCCCACGCAAACCTAGCCAAGATTTACATTAGCTACAGGTAGACGCCACTTTTTAACTGTGTCATTGTCGTGGTGTACATCCGAAGAGCACGTGAAGGATGTGAAGTAGTACAGACGTACTGCTGACTATCCGGAACTTCTTAGATCGAGAGAGTGGAGCTTTGATGTCGACCACCGGCACCCCGAAGACCGCAGAACAGATTCAGCAGGATTGGGACACCAACCCCCGCTGGAAGGGGATCACCCGCAACTACACGGCCGAGCAGGTCGTAAAGCTGCAGGGCACCGTCGTCGAGGAAGCCACCCTCGCTCGCCGCGGTTCGGAGATCCTCTGGGATCTCGTCAACAACGAGGACTACATCAACTCGCTGGGCGCACTCACCGGCAACCAGGCCGTGCAGCAGGTCCGCGCCGGCCTGAAGGCCATCTACCTCTCCGGGTGGCAGGTCGCCGGCGACGCGAACCTCTCGGGTCACACCTACCCCGACCAGTCGCTCTACCCGGCCAACTCCGTGCCGCAGGTTGTGCGTCGTATCAACAATGCGCTGCTGCGCGCCGACGAGATCGCCAAGGTCGAGGGTGACACCTCGGTCGAGAACTGGCTCGCCCCGATCGTCGCGGACGGCGAGGCCGGCTTCGGTGGCGCGCTCAACGTCTACGAGCTGCAGAAGGCCATGATCGCGGCCGGTGTCGCCGGTTCGCACTGGGAGGACCAGCTCGCATCGGAGAAGAAGTGCGGCCACCTCGGTGGCAAGGTGCTCATCCCGACCCAGCAGCACATCCGCACCCTGACCTCGGCGCGTCTCGCGGCCGACGTCGCCGACGTCCCGACGGTCGTCATCGCCCGCACCGACGCCGAGGCCGCCACCCTCATCACCTCCGATGTGGACGAGCGTGACCGCGAGTTCCTCGACGGCACCCGCACCGCCGAAGGCTTCTACGGCATCAAGAACGGCATCGAGCCCTGCATCGCCCGCGCCAAGGCGTACGCACCGTACTCCGACCTCATCTGGATGGAGACCGGCGTCCCGGACCTCGAGGTTGCGAAGAAGTTCTCCGAGGCCGTCCGCAGCGAGTTCCCGGACCAGCTGCTCGCCTACAACTGCTCGCCGTCCTTCAACTGGAGGGCCCACCTGGACGACTCGACCATCGCGAAGTTCCAGAAGGAGCTCGGCGCGATGGGCTTCAAGTTCCAGTTCATCACTCTCGCCGGCTTCCACTCGCTCAACTACGGCATGTTCGACCTGGCTCACGGCTACGCCCGCGAGGGCATGACCGCCTTCGTCGACCTGCAGGAGCGCGAGTTCAAGGCGGCCAAGGAGCGCGGCTTCACCGCCATCAAGCACCAGCGTGAGGTCGGCGCCGGCTACTTCGACTCCATCGCCACGACCGTCGATCCCAACACCTCCACGGCAGCCCTGAAGGGCTCCACCGAGGAAGGCCAGTTCCACTAGGAACACGCCGCTTCGAGGTCTGTCCCGCGGCGGGACCGGTAGGTCCCCGATGTCCCGCCGCGGGATACGCGTATCCGTGACGACCTTGGTTTTCGACAGACACAGGTTTTCGACAGACACAGCTTTCACGACCCACCAAACGAGAAGGAGCTGACGTGACCAGCGAAAAGATTCAGCGCGTCGGCGTGATCGGCGCCGGAATCATGGGCGCAGGTATCGCCGAGGTGTGCGCACGCGCTCATGTCGACGTACTGGTGTTCGAGCAGACTCGCGAACTCGCGGCAGCCGGACGCGCCCGCATCCTCCGGTCTCTCGACCGTGGTGTGAGTACCGGCAAGATCACCGAGCGTGAACGTGAGCAGGCCGCATGGCGGTTGCGCTTCACCTCCGACCTCGGCGACTTCGCCGATCGGCAGCTCGTTGTGGAGGCTGTTGTCGAAGACGAGAAGGTCAAGAGCGAAATCTTCGCCGAACTCGACAAGGTCGTCACCGATCCGAATGCCGTGCTCGCGTCGAACACGTCGTCGATCCCCATCATGAAGCTGGGTATCGCGACCCGGTCGCCCGAACGCGTCATCGGAATGCACTTCTTCAACCCGGTGCCGGTGCTGCCGCTCGTCGAACTGGTGACCACCCTCAAGACCAGCAAGTCGGTTTCCGCCCGCGCGGAGGCGTTCGCCGCCGACGTGCTCGGCAAGCAGATCGTCCGATCCTCGGATCGGGCCGGCTTCGTCGCCAACGCGCTGCTCGTGCCGTACCTGCTGTCGGCGATCCGGATGGTCGAATCCGGCTTCGCAACCAAGGAAGACATCGACAAGGCAATGGTGCTCGGGTGCGCACACCCGATGGGTCCGCTCGCGCTGACCGATCTCGTGGGTCTCGACACCGTCAAGTCGATCGCGGACTCGATGTACGAAGAGTTCAAGGAGCCGCTGTACTCCGCGCCGCCGCTGCTGCTGCGCATGGTCGAGGCCGGCCTGGTCGGCAAGAAATCGGGCGCCGGTTTCTACGAATATGCCGACAACGGCCGGGCCGCCAAGAAGGCCAGCTAGCCAGGTAGCACCATTAGCACTCGGGCGCCCGTGCTCCGACGTCAGTGTTTGCACTGACTGTCGGTGCACGGGCGCGAAGTGCATGAGGGAAAGGTCGATTCCGACATGGCAAACACTGCCGACGGATACGGATCCAGCATTCTCGGGTATCCGCGTATCGGACCCCGCCGCGAACTCAAGCGTGCTCTCGAGTCCTACTGGCACGGCACGAGCAGCCGCGACGAACTCGTCGCCGTCGCCCGCGACCTCCAGGAGGGCACCTGGCGCGAACTCGCGGCGACGGGACTGACGCAGGTTCCGGGCAACACGTTCTCCTACTACGATCACGTCCTCGACAACGCCCTGCTGTTCGGCGCGGTCCCCGAGCGATTCCGCCCACTGGTCGGCGAGCTCGACCCGCTCGACTTCTACTTCACGATGTGCCGCGGCCGGGAAGACTTCCCGCCCCTCGAGCTGGTGCGCTGGTTCGGTAGCAACTACCACTACCGCCAGCCCGAACTCGACGAGAACAGCACGTTCGAGTTGAACTCGGCGGTGCTGCTCGACGAGTTCGAGCGCGCCAAGGCCGAGGGCATCGAGCTTCGTCCGGTCGTGCTCGGCCCGGTGTCGCTGCTGCTGCTGTCGAAGGTGTCGCAGACCTCGACCCGCGACGGTTTCCGCACGCTCGACCTGCTCGACGCGCTGCTGCCGGCATACGAGAAGCTGTTCGAGCAGCTCGCCAAGGCCGGTGCCACGTGTGTGCAGCTCGACGAGCCGTCGTTCACCGAAGACCGCAGCCCGGAGGAACTCGACGCTCTGAAGCGCGCGTACGACGCCCTGTCGCACGCCCCGCTGCGTCCCCGCCTCCTGGTCACCGGACCGTACGGCCACCTCGGAGAGGCGCTGCCGATCCTCGCGGCGTCAAAGGTGGAGGCCATCGGGCTGGACCTGATCAACGGCCGCATCAGCGCCGCCGAACTGGCCGCCGTGCCGGGTCTCAAGCGCAAGCGCATCTATGCCGGTGTCGTCGACGGCCGCAACGTGTGGCGCGCCGACCGTCGCCGCGTGCTCGAATACCTCGATTCGATCGCCGCGGTGGCGCCGGACCTGGTCGTGTCGACCTCGTGTTCGCTGCTGCATGTGCCGTACGACCTGCTCGTCGAGTACGACATCCCCGGTGACGTCGCCGACCGTCTCGCCTTCGCGAAACAGAAGGTCGGGGAGGTGGTCTCGCTGGCGAAGGCACTGACCACCGGAGCCGAACCGAAGTGGCGGGTGCCTCCGACCTCGGTGCATTTCAAGCAGAAGCACACGGTCCGGGCGCGTATCAACGCGTTGCGACCCGAGCATCGGCATCGGGCTCCCTACGAGGAGCGCCGCGCCGCGCAGCAGCAGCGCCTGAACCTGCCGCCCGTGCCCGCGACGACCCTCGGTTCGTTCCCGCAGACCGACGAGATCCGAAAGGTCCGATACGATCTCGGCGAGGGCCGGTTGTCGTACGAGGAGTACGTCAAGCGCATCCAGGAGGAGATCGAGTCCACCATCCGCCTGCAGGAAGATATCGGTCTCGATGTCCTCGTGCACGGTGAGCACGAACGCAACGACATGGTGCAGTACTTCGCCGAACTGTTGGAGGGCTTCGCCACCACGCGCTTCGGCTGGGTGCAGGCCTACGGTTCGCGGTGCACGCGGCCGCCGATTCTCTACGGCGACATCGTTCGTCCGAAGCCGATGACGGTGGAATGGACCGCGTTCGCCCAGTCGCTGACGGACAAGCCGGTCAAGGGCATGCTCACCGGACCGGTGACCATGCTGGCCCGTTCGTACATGCGGCAGGATCAGCCGCTGCACGAAACGGCCGACCAGTTGGCGCTGGCCATCCGCGACGAGATCGCCGATCTCGAGCGGGCGGGCATCGCCATCATCCAGGTCGACGAACCCGCCATCCGCGAATTGCTGCCGCTGCGGCAGGACGGACGGGCCGAGTACCTGGACTGGGCGGTCGACGCGTTCCGGCTCGCGACCGGAGGCGCCAAGCCGGAGACGCAGATCCACACGCACCTGACCTACTCGGGACAGGCGTCGGTGGTCGACGCGATCGAACGGCTCGATGCCGACGTCACCGCGATCGTCGCGACCCGATCCATCCGCTGGGTGCTCGAAGCGATCAAGGATCGGGCCCTGTCGCACGGTGTCGGTCCGGGCATCTACGAGTCGAGGTCGGCCCGGATTCCCGACATCGACGAACTCGACGATCTGCTCAGTGAGGCAGCGGAATCCGTCGAGCTCGACCGGCTGTGGGCGAACCCGGACGGTGGTCTCAAGACCCGCCACCACTGGCAGATCGAACCGTCGCTGCGCAACATGGTCGCGGCGGCACGCCGGCTGCGGCGCCGGGCGAGCGAACAGGCCGGGTGAGTCACCGAGCTGTATGAG
>NZ_JAUZMZ010000102.1:0-17764 GCF_036327435.1 Rhodococcus chondri
TTGGATGCGTAAGACACACCCATGATCAATCCCTGTCCCCATGCCCGCTCCACCGGCCCGGACAGCACCTCGAATAAAACGAAAACCCCAGCTCACGGGGTCGCTAATCAACAACTACGGCGCCCTGAGTATGTACCCACCGTAACCGCCGCAGCACAGGTGGCCGCTCCGAACGGAAAAGAAGCCGGCGATGTCGGATCCTTCGACCGCGCACAAGCGCGCCCGCCTTTCGATCCCGGATATGCCGCCCCCCACTCATGAGACACTCGATGTTGCGGGTGCACCTCGCACTCGAAGCTCATCCGCCCTTCCATTTCCACCCCGGGCCAGGGGCTCGGACGGGAATGGGTGCGCCTAGGAAGTCGCCGTGACGCAGGGACCAACGACCAGCGATCCCTCCGAGAAGGCAGCGGGTTCTCAACGCCTGCTCGCCTTCCTGCTGGCGATGGCGATGTTCGTTCTCGTCGTCGACACATCGCTGATGAACGTGTCGATCTCGTCGGTGGTTCGCGACCTCGACACAACCGTCAGCGGAGTCCAGGCGGCGATCGCGCTCGAGGCGCTGGTATCTGCCGCGTTCATCTTGATCGGCGGCAAGGTCGGCGATCTCATCGGCCGCAAACGGGCATACGTGGTAGGTCTGCTCGGCTACGCCGTCGGTGCGTCGGCAATGGCACTTGCACAGAACCTGACCGCGATAATCATCTTCTGGGCCGTGCTGGGTGGGATCGGCGCCTCGCTCCTGTTGCCCGCCATGCAGTCTCTCATCCACGGCAACTTCGAAGGCGACGCCCAGAAGAAGGTCTACGCTCTGGTCGGAGCGGCGGCCGCGATCGCTGCTGCCGTTGGACCCCTACTCGGCGGTTTCATCACCACCTACCTCTCATGGCGCGTCGGGTTCGTGCTCGAGGTCGTCATCATCGCGGTCGTGCTCTCCGGCATCCGACTGGTCCACGATGTGCCGTACACGGGACCCCGAGGAATCGACCTGGTCGGTGCGCTCCTCTCCGTCCTCGGGATGGGCGGCATCGTGCTGGGAATCCTGGTGTGGCAAGAGGGCGGCGAATCCGTCGGTGCGCTCCTGGCTCTCGGTGCGATTGCAATGGCCGGCCTGACCTACTGGCTCGTACAGCGCAAAAGTCGAGGAAAACCGGTGCTGCTGGACCCCGGTTTGTTGCGCTCCAAAATCTTCCGACTGGGGATCACGGGACAGATGCTTCAGCAGATCGCCCTGGGTGGCACGATGATTGCGCTACCGATCTACCTGCAGATGGTGCTCGAGTACAACGCAATGCAAGCGGGTCTGTCCCTCGCTCCCCTCTCGCTCAGCATGTTCGCAGTGGCATTGCTCGCGGGCAACAAGATCGGTGACCGACGCCCCAGCGGCATCATCCGATGGGGATTCGTGTTGTTGACCATCGGGATCGCGGTGCTGATTCCGATCGTGCCACGGGCCGAATTCGGCTGGGGCCTCATACTTCCGTTGGTCATTGCCGGATCGGGTCTGGGCTTGCTGGTATCTCAACTCAACAACTACACACTGGCTCCGATCGAGGAGGAACGAATCAGCGAAGCCGCCGGCGTGAACTCGGCGGCGGGATCGTTCGGGCTGTCGTTCGGGCTGGCGTTCGCCGGCGCCATCATGCTGGCAACGCTGTCCCTCACCTTCACGGCGAGGGCGGAATCGAGCACTGTGCTCCCTCCGGCAGAACAGCAACAGGTGGCGCAGGTGCTCGAGGACGATGCCCAGGTGATGAGCAACACCCGGCTCGAAGAGTTGCTCGTCGACCAGCCCCCGGAGATTCGAGACGAGATCGTTCGCATCAACACCGACACCCGGCCTCTCGCGCTTCAGATCGCGTTGCTCATCCCGCTTCTCGCCGGTCTCGTGGGGATGTTCACATCGTTCCGCATGATGCGCGTGCGCTATGCCGACCCTCCCGGGTCCGGTGAAGCGGCAGGACGAGGCTGACCCGGACGCCGACGCGATAGGCCGACTATTCCCCGGCGTCGATGATCTCTCGGAGATCCGTGAGTTGCTCCGGGGTGATATCTGTCGGTTGCATGACCGCGTTCCAGCCGTCGACGTACTCGGAGGAGTACTTGTGGCCGTGGCCGGCCGGGAACCCGGTGGAGAACGGCAAGTCCGCCGTGATCTGCCAGAACGTCACGAACGGAACCCAGAACATTTCCTCCAACACGTCCCGTCCCGGTTCCTGTCCGATCCAATCTGGTTCTCGGAGTATCAAATTCGGGCTCCACCAGACGATCGGGTCGGACGGATGCATCAGATACAGGACCCGAGTCTCTTCCCAGGCGCGGTCGCCCGGAGGGATCCCATCCCGAGGGTCGTTGGTGAACCGCACGGTGCGCCCGTCCTTGTAGACCGGTTCGACCTCCGGGCTGTCCGGCTCGCGTCGATCGCTGAACTCCCGGAACAGCGTGTTGAAATTCGGGGGACCGGCAAACAGCGTCCCGGACGTGCGGTTGCGAAGATCGGCTTCGCCGCTGAACGCGGTCTCGCCTCCGAACGAGCCGAGACTCTCCCCCGCGACGAACAGCCGGGGGCGATCGTCCTGTGGCAGTTTCGACCACACGTCGTACACCGCGTCGAACAGGTCGCGGCCCGCTTCCCGTGCCTTCGACTGATCGACCAGATAGGAGATCCACGACGGCAGGTACGAGTACTGGACCGCTACGGTTGCCGCGTCGCCGCCGGCGAAATACTCGAACGAATCCACGAGCGCCGGGTCCACCCATCCACTCCCCGTGGTGGTGACCACCAGAAGGTTCTCCCGATCGAAGCCGCCGGCACGAACGAGGTCGTCGACTGCCGATGCCGCCCGGGATTCCGAGTCGTCGGACGACGCCAGTCCGGCATAGATCCGGATCGGCTCGACGGCCGGGTCACCGGTGAACCGGGAGATGTCCTCCGTGGAGGGGCCGGAGCCGACGAAAATGCGTCCCTGCCACCCCAACGAATCCCACGGCACCACCGATCCCGGTCCGCCCGAACGCAGTCCGGACACAGGTTGCTCGATGCCTTCTTCGGTCATGGTGTCGCGCACCGAGAATGCCTGGTTGGCGACGCTGACGAGTCCGCTGAGCAGCACACCCGAGACGATCGCATAGACGAGTGCGGCGACTGCGACCCATCCCACCACAGTCGCCGCACGATGTCCGATCCACCGGTCGAGCTGAGCGGCCAGCCAGTGGTACAACCCCCGGACACCGCGCCCGACCGCCAGGAGAAGACAGAACATCACCGCAGCCACGACGGGAGACAGGACCACGAGCGCTACGTTGTACTCGCTGACGCCCATCACCGCGCGGATTTCGTGCTGCCAGTACTGCCCGGCGCTGAACGAGCCGACGAGCAGTACCACCGCGGCGACGAGGAAGACGTACCAGGAGCCGCGCCGCGGACGTCGAGGGCCTCGGTCGGCGAATGCGCGCCACACGAACGCCGCGAACACCCCCAACCCGTAGCCGATTGCGGCGGTGATGCCGCAGATCATCCCCTGGAGCAGACCGCCGCGCGGAAGTAGCGACGGCGTGAACGACAGGCACGCGAACAGCAGTGCGCCCCAGCACCCCGGGAGGGTGACGTACAGCAGTTTCCGGTGGCCTACCGACTCGACCGGCCGGTCCTCATCATCCCCTGCCGCGGTCTGGACGGGCGCGGCACTGTCGGTCACGGGACAGTCCCTTCCTCCGGGCTGTCCACCGGTGGGCTCGCCGTCGCGCTTTCGGGCGGGGTTTGCTGCGGCTCTTGGACGGCGGGCGGCTCGGGTCCGCCGCGGGCGGGCCGCATCACCACTTCCATGGCCAGCAACGCCAGTAACGCGCCGATCACGATCCACACCACCACCGCACCGGTGGGATAACGCCAGAACATCAACAGCAGCGCGGCGATACCGACGATCGCCGACCGCAGCGCAATGCGAGCGTGAAAAACCCACAACTCGAACGGATTCGGAGGACGCGGGTGACGTGCGCGTTGCACCAGGTCGAGACCGCGACCGAAACCACGGCGCACCGCCACGGCCGAGGACGAATCCCCGGTCAGATACGCCCCGACCGCCACCACCAGCCCGAGCACGGCAACCGCCCGCAGCGCTGCCCGCAGCGGCACCAACACCGTATCGACGATCGCGGAGGCCGCGTCCGGCGACAACACATCCGGAGGAACCTGGTCCAGATACAGCGCCCGGGCCACCAGGAGCGCAATCGCTAGCACCAGCATTCCCACCGCCAGCGCGAGACCCACCACGCACAGGGCGCGTCGGCGTCGACCGGGTGGCGCGACGGCCACCGCAGCGACCGCGGCCGCGATCGTGAGCCACGGCAACACATCCGAGACGTTGTCGAGGGTATTGACCGCCCGCTGGGCCCGCACCAACTCCGGCGACCGGAACAGCACGAACTGCTTGTCGATGCTCGGAATCTTCTCGGCGAAGGTGAAACCGCGCTCGAGCAACCGCGCCTTGACGTTCTCGATCACCGTGCCCAGCGAGATACTGACGGTGCCCGACTCGTCGACCGCCACCGACGACGGTCCGAGGTCCCCGGTCACCACCGCCACCAGCGCGGTATGCGCGGCACGGTTGGCCTGACCCCACAGCTCCTCGAACCGGTCGCTCTGCACGAACGAGGACACCGTCTGGTTGACGAAACTGCGAGCCTGCCCGGCGATCACCGGGGCCAGGCCCTCGACCGCGCGGTCCACCCGCGGGGCGTCCGCGGTGGCCGGCACGGCGTCGGTCAGGGCGGTCAGCGCATCGGCGGTCAGCCCCTCGACATCGACGCGGACGAAGATCTCGTCGGTGATCGAATTCGCGATCTGCGTTTGCACCGCCGGGTCGGAGGCCAGAGGCGCGACCGTGCTCACGTACCGGTCGGTGTCGAGGATCTCACCGCGCACGAACCGCGCGGTCACCGAGGTGATCGCCAGAACCGCGACCAGGACGCTCAGCAAGGCCACCGCGGCCCACCGCCACCCGTGCCGCGGCACCCGGGGCGGCAGCGGCGCGGGCGCCGCCACCCCGGCCGCGGTCCGCTCCCGCAGCGTGGCGACCTCGGCACGCAACCGCTCGAGCTCGGCGCGCTCGTCGCTACCCAACCGACCGGTGGGAGTGTCCTTGTCGGGCTGCCCGGTGTCCGTCATCGTCGGAGTTGTCCCTTCCGGCCACCGCTTCGCATCGCTGCCGGGGAACTCTCGCCCGACCGGTGAGACCAGAATCCGGTGGAGCCGCCGACATCAGCGGAACGAGGTCAGTAGTACTCGGCGCGGGGGTTCCAGGTCGAGATCGCCCAGATCACCACCACATCCAGCGCGATGATCACGAGTGACCACCCCGGGTAATACGGCAGCCACAAGAAATTCGCGAGGATCGACAACGCCGCAATGACAATTCCCATCACCCGCGCCCACGTCGCGCCGGTGATCAAGGCGATGCCCACAACGATCATCACCACACCCAACACGATGTGCACCCAGCCCCAGGTGGTGAAGTCGAATTTGAAGGTGTACTCCTGACCCTGGACGAAGAGCTCGTCCTCGGCCACCGCCGCAATTCCCTGGAACAGCTGCACGATACCGATGGTGGCCATGATAATTGCCGCTCCCACCGACGTCCCCGCCGCGATTCCCTGTTTGACGGATACGCCCTCCTGGTCGGCACGCGTACGCTGAGACATGACGGTCTCCTTCGGAAGCGGGATTGTTATCGTCAGTGTGCGCCTCCATACCCGTTTCGGCATGGGCTTCGGCTCTTTTCCGGTGGCGAAACGATCACGGATGGGCGTACCCGGGCGGTGGCATGGATATCGGCGCGGTGGCGGTGCTACATGGTCGCGAGGCCGGCTGCCCAAACGCCGATGCCGCGGGCCCGGGCGGGACTATCGTCGAACCGGTGGTGCGGTGTTCCGAGGGGGCATCGACCCGGCGTCGCCGCCGTCGTCCGTTCCCGGCCCGCCGCCGAAGACTGGTTCCGTCGCTGAAACGAGGCTGCTGGTGACCGACTCCGACATCGACGAGATGGGCCCGATCGACTATCTCGTCATCGAATTCCCCGCCGACCGCCCCCCGAACGGCTCGGCACTCCCACTGCTGCACGACCTGGTCGAGCGCGGCATCATTCGGGTGCTGGACCTGGCGTTCGTCCGAAAAGGCACCGACGGCTCCGTCTCCGGCATCGACATCGCCGAGGTCGGCCTCGAGGGCGAGATCGACGTGACCTTGTTCGCCGAGGCCGCCTCCGGTCTGCTCGACCACACCGACTTCGCAGAAGCCGGAGCCGCACTCGAGCCCGGTTGCTCGGCCGCCGTCCTGGTCTACGAGAACACTTGGGCCGCGCCCCTCGCACGGGCCCTGCGCCGAAACGGCGCCCAACTCGTCGCATCCGGCCGGATCCCGGTGCAGAGCATCCTATCTTCTCTCGACGCGCTCGGAACCGACACCTGAAGCAGGACAACATAGTTCGAATTTCCATCACCGTCGAGTACAAGGAGTGCGCCATGCCCGGACTGCTTCGCGGGGTCGCCCGCACCGCTGTGGTGGCCGGAACCGCCACCGCCGTCTCCAACCGGGTCTCCCGACGGCAAGGACGCCGCTGGGCACCGCAGGAACAACCTCGATACGACAACTCCACGCAGTACCCGCCCGAACCGGTCCCCGCGCCGCCCGCTTCCGGAGGGACGGACCGGATCGCCGCATTGAAGGACCTCGCCGAACTGAAATCGCAAGGCGTGCTCACCGACACCGAGTTCGAGGCCGAGAAGGCGCGGATCCTCGCGTCCTGACCACGCCACTCGACCGGCGCAGCGTCTGCATTCCGGCCATCTCGATGCGGTTGACGTTCGGAGATCGCTTCGGGGCCCGGCGCCACGACGTATACGGCCCGTCCCCCACGTGGCGGACGGGCCTCTCGGCTTGGGCTCGCCGCTGCCCAAGACGGACGCCCTGCCCCTTTCGGGCAGGGCGTCCGTGCTCATCGGGCGCATCGACGAGTCGCCTCTGGCGGCGGTGCGGCTCCGGTCAACCGGCGGACCATCCGGAGGCGTTGTCCGCCCGGTCCCACTCGCGCTCCCATCCCTGCAGTCGGCGGTGTCGGCTCGCCCGATGCACCGCGTACCAGAGCCCCGATCCGCCGGCCAGCACGACAGCCCACAGTGCCAGCGCCCCGATCACCGCTGTGGCGGCACTGTCCGTCCCGCTGCGCGGAGCCTCGACCGGGACGCCACGAGAGTCGATCCAGATCCCGATCCTCTCGCCGTGTCTGACGTCGGCGGGCCGGCTCAACTGGGCGGTGTGTGCGTGTCCGTCCATGCTCCACCGCACCCACCGGCGATCGGCAGGGACGGTAGCCGGCGCCGGCGGGTGATCGGTCTGCGATGTCGCCATCGCGGCTTCGGGCGGGACCGTGTCCAGAACGGTGGCCTCGACCTGACGGTGGATCCGCTGGTACAGCTGCGCCTGCGCGGCCAGGTTGCCGTAGGTAATGGTGCCGTAGGTGGCTGCGATGGGCACCATCATCACCACGAACGCGGCCACGACAAGCGCTACCGTCGACTCGATCCGATCGCCACGGCGCAGCAATGGGCTCCGATGCCACGGCGCGCGCCGCCACCAACGCACGGACCACGACGGTGCAGTGGTCATCATCGAACTCCTCCCCGAAGGACGGGGTCCAGGCACCTGTGTCGGCGACCTCGAGGACAGTTGCGGCACTAGCGGTTCGGCATCTCGCTGCTCCCCAGGGCACTCTGCCCCAGCACGCGAGCCTCGAACTGTTCGAACTCGGCAGCCGTGATCGCCCCGGAGTCGACAGGTGCCTTCGCAAACGAATCCATGTTGTACACCTCCTGCGGATGGCCCGGCGACGGAACCGAGGAATTCGGAGTCGGCCGGACGAGTGGACGGCAGTATCCGTCCTCCACCACGACCGCGGGGGCTACGCCACTATGCTTTGGGGGCCCTCGAGCAGATCGAGCAGGCGTTGCCGGGCGAGGCGTTCGCCGAGTTCCGGCAGATCCGGTACCGGGATCCCCTGCAGGTCAACGAGACAGCCCGCAACCAACACTTCGATCCGGTCCCGCGGGATGTGGCTCGCGAACTCGGCGGCAAGCCGATCTGCGATGGCACTGCCCGGTGTGGCGCTTGTCGTGTTCATCTCAAGTCCTGCAGTATCGAACCGCTGTGTAAAAAGTGGCGCACTCCGGGGTTGCGACAGCAGACGACCTCGCTGTACCCGTGGTGTCGCAATCGCCACGTTCAGGCAACAGGAGCACTGTCGCCGGCAGCGGTATTCCGCCCCAGAGCCTGCGCTTTGAGTTGCTCGAATTCGGTCGCATTGATCGCTCCGGAGTCCAGAAGCGCCTTCGCATCGGCGATCTGCTCGGGCGCAGACTTACCCACCGCGACCCGTCGGATGTAGTCGTCGGCCGCCTGTTGAGCTTCTGTCTGCGCCTGCTGTGAGCGCAGGGACATACCCCTACCCCGGGCGATCAGATAAATGAAGGCACTGATGTAGGGAAAGAACACGAGTGCGATCATCCACACCCCTTTGGTGAATCCGGACAGGGTGTTGTCTCGGAACACGTCGACCACGATATGAAAAAGTACGATCAGGTACGCGACGAAGGCGAACACGATGATCGTGTACCAGACATAGTCCCAGAATGAATCCATGGCGAGGACCTCCTCGATACTGGACCGGCGGCATAGGCAAGGTCATCGCAGCCTGCCGGAGGGAAGTACTTTTCAATTCCTGCTACTTCGGCGCAGCTCGGCGTGGCACCGCGGGCATCGACAATGCAACCGGGAGTCGGCGGAGGCTCATGCTCGGGACTCCGGATCGGCCGGTGCCGGTTATCCGTGTGCGCATGAGAGCCGGATTCCATGACGCCTTACCCACATTCAAGGTGCATCGACATCGAAAACAGCATCGAACCGATCCTCGGTGCAGCCGCGACACCATCATCCTGGCATGCTCAGCTCGATTGATGCCGCCGCGGGTCGTTCGATAGGTGGACGTACATATCGTATGCCCCTACAGCCCTGCGAGAACGTGGTTTCGTCGCGAGTATCGGTCGCGCACAGCCGCAACCGTCGCCGCCGTTGCGGTCCCGAGGACGGACCCGACGATCACGTCGCCGGGGTAGTGCACACCGGTATGGACCCGCGAATAGGCCACCGCGGCTGCGAGCAGCCCGAGCGGCACCGACAGCACGGGCAGGTCGCGGCTTACCGCCCACGCGAATGCGAAGCCTGACGCCGCGTGACCGGAGGGAAACGAGGTGGATCCCGGAGAGGCTATGTGGCGGCCGTCGAACAGGCCGAGCCCCGCGCGGTCGGGGCGCCGCCGTGCGAAGACGGGTTTGACGGCGACGTTCACCGTTGCCGAGGTGACGGCGATCGACGCGACACCCACGGTGGCGGCCCGCCGTCCCCGGTTGCCCCCGGCCAGCCCGATTGCGGAGGCGACAGCCAGCCATAGACGAGAATGGTTGGCGAAGTTCGAGAGCCGGCGGATGGGCACGTCCAACGTGCCGGTAGGGGTTCGGGCGATGGCCTCGAACACCGCCCGGTCCACCGCTGCCAGCTCGCGCAACGCCTCGGCCCAGGTGAAAGCCTCCCGCCAGTGCACCTCGACCCGTTGGGCGAGGGCGTCCGCTGCGCTCTCGCGGGGTTCGTCCGTCGTAGGCGACATGACTAGATACTACGTATCAGAGGCGGCCGGACTGCGCTGTAACCCGCGGCAGTTCCGCGCACACCCCGTGAATGTGTCGCTGCCCGCCGTCCGAGACGTGCAATGTGCTGCGATCGCCTCCGCGCACGGCGGAAGATGGATTGCGACGGGACGTCGCACCGTCGCGAGGAAGCACGCGTCGTCGCTGAGGGAGTAGCCACGTGAACAGATCAGGTACCGATACCAGCGACCGTGACCAGCGCTGGTGGGCGCGCGGGGCGTTCGTGTTCGCCGTCGGTGCGGCGGCGGTGCCCGTTCTGTTCGCCGGGGTGCTGGGCACCGTGGCGTTGCTCGTGGTGGGGATCGGTGGTGTCGTGGTCACGGTGGCGGCGTTGTACTGGTTCCTCATTCGGCGCGGAGTGCTCAGGTGGATCTCCCTGGCGGTGGCGATCATCGCGCCGATCATCGTTCTGGCACTGTTCGTCCGCGCGCATCTGCTGTGGGTGGTGCTGCTCTCGTACGTGCTCGCGCTGCTGGCCGTCGTCTGTGCCCGCGTTGCGTTGCGTAGCGGACGTGCCGAGCCGATGCCCGAATATCCTGCTCCGCCACCGAAGCACCCATTCCTGATCATGAATCCGCATTCCGGTGGCGGGAAGGTCGCGAAGTTCGACTTGAAGCGCAAGGCCGAGGAGCTGGGCGCCGACGTCGCGCTGCTCGAAGGCCCGGCCACCGTCGACGTCACCGCACTGGCCCAGCGGGCGGTCGCACAAGGGGCCGACTTGCTGGGGGTGGCGGGCGGAGACGGGACCCAGGCACTCGTAGCGGCCGTCGCGGCCGAACACCACCTGCCGTTCCTTGTGATCAGCGCCGGAACCCGCAACCACTTCGCGATGGATCTCGGACTCGACCGCACCGACCCGACGCGATCGCTGGACGCACTCCGGGACGGTGTCGAACTGCGCGTCGACCTCGGCACCATCAACGGCCGGCCCTTCGTCAACAATGCCTCGTTCGGGGTCTACGCCGAAATCGTGCGCAGTCCCGCATACCGCGACGACAAGGCCGCAACCGTGCTCACGCTGCTCCCCGATCTGCTCACCGGGCACGCCGGACCGCGCTTGCTCGCACGGATCGGTGAGACGGTCGTAGAGGGACCGCAGGCAGTCCTGGTGAGCAACAATCCCTACGGCAACAGTGATCTGGCCGGTCTGAATCGCCGGGACCGTCTCGATCACGGCGCCCTCGGCGCGGTCACCGTGTCGGTGGCGAACACCCGGCAGGCGATCGGCCTGCTGCGCCGCACCAACGTTCGCGGCTTGACACAGCAAACGGCGTTGGAAGTGGTCGTAGACGCCGACACGCCGGAGATTCCCGTGGGAGTCGACGGCGAATCCCTCCTGCTCCGGACTCCGGTGCGGTGCACCGTCGAACCGGGCGCCCTACGGGTGCGGGTGCCCAGGACGAGACCTGGCGTGCGTCCCGCTGCGCCGATGTTCGACTGGGTTCGCCTCTGGGAGACGGCTTCCCCCCCACACATCGCGTCCGCGTCGGCTTCGCGAGGCTGAGAGAAAGACACCCGGACGCCTTCATTCATCCCAAGGCCCTGTGGTCGCGGAATACGTCGGCGTTGATCGCGAACAGCAGGAGACATGCCAGAAACGTAAGCCGCGGATGCCGAGCCGACGATCGGCCGGAAGGAATCCATACCGGAAAGAATCCATGCGCGCCTGTCCCGCGAGTTTGTTCAGTCTTCGGCCGTCTATTTTGTGTGCTCGGCTCGATGGTGAAATGCGGTCACGGCGGCGTCGACGGTGGGATAGAAGTGTGTCGCGTCGAACCTGTCGCCCACCCCGAACTGGATAAGCCGATCCTTGATCGGCCCCTTCATCTCCGCGAACGCAAGCCGGATCCCGTTGCCGTCGAGATACATGTCGAGGTCGACGAGTTCGTCGACGGCCGTGGTGTCGAGGCCGGTGATCGGCTCGGCGGCCACGATCACCCACTCGACCGGGCTCGGCGATGTCGCCACCACCGAGCGCACATATTGATCGAAGATCTCACCGTTGGCGAAGAAGAGAGGGGCATCGAACCGCACCAGCACAAGTCCGGGAATGCGACTGCCCTCCGGATGGCGCTCGACATCGTGAAAACCGGGGCGATCGGCCGTCCGCACGAGTTCGGTGTGGTAAGGCCGCCAGGCGTGGGCAACCACCGATACGAAGGACAACCCGATCGCAACGAGGATGCCTTGCAGCACTCCCACCAAGGCGACACCGAGGAACGCGGCGACGGCCAGACCGAACTCGACCGTGCTCATTTTCCACATCCGGATCATGCCGCGTACGTCCACCAACGCTGTGGCCGCGACGATCACCACCGCCCCCAAGGTCGCATCGGGAAGGTAGGTGGTGATGCCCGGGGCAACAAGAATGAAGACCAGTACCGCGAGGGCACCGACGACGCACGCGAATTGAGTTCGGGCACCGCTCTGTTCGGCCACCGGTGTCCGCGAACCACTGGCCGAGATGGGGAACCCCCCGAACAGTCCGCCCGCGATGTTGGCGACACCGACGGCCTTCATCTCCGCGCTCCCGTTCACGTCCTCGCCCCGCCGGGCAGCAAACGTGCGGGAGAGCACTCCGGTGTCGGCGAAGGCGATCAGGGCGATTCCGGCCGCCGGCCCGACGAGCCGTCCCACGTCCCCCCAGTCGACTCCACCGAACGAAGGCAACGGCAGCCCCTCCGGTAATGCTCCCACCATCCCGATGTCGTCGGTGAGATCGAGCGCGGCAGAGAGAACGATCGCGCCGACCACCGCGACCAGGACGCCGGGTACGCGAGAGAACCACAACCGGAATCCCACGATGATCGCGAGGGAGGCGAGACCGATTCCGGCGGCGACAGGGTCGATCTCCCCCTGCACCACCGACCGCCCGACCTCCCGGATCTCTCCGAGGAGTCCGGGTGCGTCGACAGAGAAGCCGAGCAACTTGGGAAGCTGCCCTACCACCACGATGAGTGCAATCGCGTTCAGGTAGCCGAGCCGGATGGGCTTCGACAGCAGTTCGGTCACAAAGCCGAGACGCAGAAAGCCGCCCACGAGAAGAATCAGGCCGACGAGGACACCGAGGACTCCCGCGAGAGCGAGGGCACTCTCCGGGTCGTCGGCCACGGCAAGGGGTAGCACGGCGGCAGCAATGAGCGGTGCCAGCGACGAATCCGGACCGAGCACGAGAATTTTCGACGGGCCGACCACCGCGTAGGCGAGGAGGGGCACGATCGTGGCGTAGAGGCCGGCGTAGGCGGGCAATCCGGCCGCCTCCGCGTACCCCATCCCGGCGGGGATGAGCAGGGCGGTCAGGACGAGTCCGGCAGTGACATCGGAACGCAGCCATTCCCGGTGGTAGTCACGGGCCGTCGCGATCCCCGGTAATCGGCCGAGGCTTCCTGTCCAGCCCATCCTTCGATTATCACCCAATCATGGCAGCAGGATCAGGGAATCGGCGGTGCCCGGGGCAGGTGTGTTCGGTGCCGGAGATCAGTGCACGCGTGCGCGTCGGGGGTTGACGGCAGCTGGGGCGGTCATCGGTGCGGGCGGCTCCGAGTGGAGGTGGTGCCGGCGCCGGAGCGCCTTCTCCGCTTCGACGACGATCGGGATGATCAGTGACCATCCCAGGCAGGCGAGCCACTGGCTACCGGTCAGCGACGTGGTCATGAGGAGGTCCTGCAGGAACCTCGACTCGACTGCAAACACCGTCACGATGAGCGGAATCGACAGGATCTTCAGTGCGCCGAGGATCGGTGGGGTGAGCCCGGATTCCGGGTCGCGTCGCATGACGAGTCCCGCAAAAACAGAACCGAACGACAGCACCACGAACGTTGTCGTCATCGGAACGCTTGCCTCGGTTGTGCTCATTTCACCTGGGGCGAGGAGCATTGCAACCAGCGCGACGGCGAATTGAAGGATCCCGTAGGCCAACCACTGAACAAAGGCGATTCTGTTTGCAATGGGGGTCTTCGGGTCGCGGGGTGGTTTGTTCATCAGGTCCGGCGCCGGCGGGTCGAGCATGATGACTGCGACCGGGAACAGCGTGATGAAGAAGTGCTGGAACAGCACCATCAGCGGAGTCAGGGCGACCCCGTCGTTGATGTCGAAGATGCTCGCGACAAGAAAGAGCAGAACCAGCGAGAACAGCTTCGACATCTGGTAGCGGATGTACGACACGATCTTCTCGTAGATGTTGCGACCCAAACGAATTGCAGTGATCAAGGTGCCGAAGTTGTCGTCGGTCAGGACAATCTTTCCGGCCTGCTTCGTCACTTCGCTGCCCGACCCCATAGCGACGCCGATGTCGGCCTTCTTCAGTGCCGCGGCGTCGTTGACAGCATCTCCGGTCATCGCGACGACCGCGCCGCTCTTCTGCATGACGTCGGCGAGGCGAAGCTTGTCCTGTGGGGTGACGCGGCCGAACACGTGCAGATTCGGAAGTGCGGCCGTCAGGTCCTCGTCTGTCATAGCTTGAAGTTCCGGGCCTCCGATGGCACCCGGTCCGAGACCCAGTTCGGCACCGATCGCGGATGCGGTGACCGCGTGATCTCCGGTGATCATGCGGACTTCGATACCTGCCGAGTGAGCGGTACGCACGGCATCGATCGCCTCCGGCCGGAGCGGATCGATGATGCCGACCATGCCGACGAACGTAAGGTCCTCCACGAAGGACATCGGGTCGGCCCGGGCCGCTTCCTCCTGTCCGTCCAGTCGACGTACTGCGAATGCCAGGACCCGCAAGCCTTTCTCGGACAGAGTCCGATTTGCCGCCGTCAAGTCGTCCCGCATCTCGTCGAGGGCGACTACCTGCCTACCGGGGCGGTAGGCGGTCGCGCATCTGGCGAGCACTACATCGGGGCCGCCCTTGACGAGTTCTACGAACTGCGTGGCGCCGTCCACCTGTAGATGGTGGAACGTTGCCATGAACTTGTATGCGGAGTCGAAAGGCACCTCGGCGACACGGGGATACGTTCGCCGGGTGAGTGGAGCGTCGACGCCGACCTTCGCCGCGAGCACCACCAGTGCGGCCTCGGTCGGATCACCGACGACTTCTCCGCTGTCCGAAACGGTGGCATCGCTGTCGAGGCAAAGCCCGTACGCGAGAAGAGTGAAGTCGGGAACATCGTCGCCTGCAACGCGGGTGATCCTCCCCGACTTGCTGTACCCCTCACCGTCGACCGTGTACCACCGGCCGTGGAAGTACAACGTGCGCACCGTCATCTGGTTCATCGTGAGCGTGCCGGTCTTGTCCGAGTTGATTGCACTGGTGGCGCCGAGCGTTTCGACATCGGAGAGGTTCTTGACGACGGCCTTCGCCTCGGCAAGCTGCCGGGCACCGAAAGCGAGCATGGCCTGGACGAACGTCGGCAGACCCGTCGGAATCGCGGATACTCCCATGGCGATTCCCAGCAACAGAACCGTGGTCAGGGCCCACGGATCACACCGATGATCACGATGAGCGCGACCGCCGTCCACGCGATGATGCCGAGCATCTTGGTCAGTGAATCCAGCTCGCGTTGCAGTGGCGACTTACTCGGGGCTACAGCCGAGAGCATCGACGCGATCCGGCCCATCTCGGTGTCCATGCCGGTCTTCTGTAACTACCATCGTGGCGGTGCCGCGGGTGACGGAGGTGTTCTGGAAAACCATGTTGCTGCGGTCGCCGAGTGGGATATTGCCGGCGGAGAGCGTTTCGGGATCCTTCGCAACGGGGGCACTCTCTCCTGTCAGAGCCGCCTCCTGCGTTTCGAGAGTTGCCGATCTGATCAGCCGACCGTCTGCGGGAACGAGATCTCCGGCTTCGAGCCGCACAATGTCCCCCGGCACCAGCTCCGTAGCGGCGAGCTCGATCAATGTCCCATCTCGGATTACCCGCGCCTGCGGGGTCTGCATCTTCGCCAGCGCGTCGACACTGGCGCGAGCTTTCAGTTCCTGCCGCGTGCCCAGAACCACGTTGAGCCCGACCAGTACGGCAACGACGAGTGCCGTGGGGACCTCTCCGATCACGACACTGACGACTGCAACCGCAATCAGCATCAGGTTCATCGGATCCTTCAGTTGTCCGAGCGCAATTGCCCATGCCGACGGCGCGGGTTCGGAGACGATCGTGTTCGAGCCGTACCGACGACGACGTTCGTCCACCTCCCCTGTCGTGAGACCCGATCGCCCGTCGGAGGCCAGGGCAGTGAGGACATCCGCGGCGTGGCGGGCGTGCCAGGAAATGCGCACCTGCTCGACGGTGAGGGTGTTCGCTCGCCCCGGCCCGGATTTATTGGTGGCCATAACCATTCATCCTTCCCTTCTGCAGATCCTCAGTAGGGTGTCGGGATCCAGTGAAGGGGTTGGGTCGGCGCCCTGTATCCGTCGGCACTCTGCCGCTCCGGCAGGGTGAAGTCAAGGCGCTCGAGGGGCTCGTAGGGGACTTGACTCAGCAGGTGAGCGATGACATTGAGCCGTCCGCGTTTCTTGTCGTCGTTGACGACGACATACCAGGGCGCCCAGCCGGTATCGGTGAAATGGAACATCTCGTCCCGTGCCCGGGAGTAGTCGTACCAGCGGCTGTAGGACTTCAGGTCCAGATCCGACAGCTTCCACGTCTTCCGCGGGTCGTCGATGCGGCCCTGCAGGCGCAGTGTCTGCTGCTCCTGACTCACCTCGAGCCAGTACTTCAGAAGGATGATGCCGGAGTCGACGATCGTTCGTTCGACTGTCGGGATGATCTCGAGGAAGCGCCTCGATTCCTCTTCCGTGCAGAAGTTCATCACCCGCTCGACCCCGGCACGGTTGTACCAACTGCGGTCGAAGATGACGACCTCGCCACCGGCCGGAAAGTGGGGAAGATACCGCTGGATGTACATCTGCGACTTTTCCCGCTCGGTCGGGGCGGGCAGGGCAACAACCCGAAACACCCGCGGACTGACCCGCTCCGTGATCGCTTTTATCACGCCGCCCTTTCCGGCGGTATCACGACCTTCGAAGACGATACAGATCCGCGCGCCGGACGATTTCACCCACTCCTGCAACGAGGCGAGTTCGGCATGCAACGGCCGGAGCAGACGGCGGTATTCCTTGTTCTTCATCGGTTCGCGCTCTGTCGACGCACGGTTTTCCACCCTGCGCTCGTGCAGTACATCGGAATCCGGACTCACACGAGAAGACTTTCCCGACGCCTTCTCCTGATGCTTCTTGTGTCCCACAACTCCCTCGCCCTCGTCGACCGATAACGGATCGCGTGTATGTCCTCAATTCGCCGCGGGCCGAGCCGTTCGGCACTTCCATCTTCCGTCTCGCCATCCAGTGTTCGTCGAAGAACGAACGACCTCGCTCGAGCGAGATCGGGCAGATGCCCGTCACAGTCACCGCCGCAGTACGGTCAACTCTTCCAACCGTCCCGGCGAATCAGATGTGGGATCGGCACCCATATGCAACCCTAGGGTTGCAATTCTCGACAGCATCATGCAATCATTGGGTTGCACTTGCAGTGACAGGAGATTTCCGGAGACAGAGGAGGCACCGTCATGACCGAGAATTTCGACCGCATCGAACGGCGGATCACCATCGAGGCTCCCGCGCCACGTGTGTGGGCGCTGGTCGCCGAACCGGGCTGGTACATCAACGATGAAGTCATGACCGCACACCGGCTCGAGCGCGACGGCGATCTGACCACAATCCACGATCCCGTCCACGGCGCATTCACCTTCCGCACCGTGAGCCTGGACGAACCGCACTACGCGGCGTTCCGCTGGCTGTCCGACCACACCGATCCGGACAGCCCGTCCACCCTCGTCGAGTTCCGGCTCGACGCGCTCTCCCCCACCTCGACCGAATTACACGTCATCGAAACAGGATTCGAGTCGCTCCCCGGGGATGCCGCCGAACGCCGAGCACGCTTCGAAGGCAACTCGCAGGGCTGGACCGCCGAACTCGCACTCGCGAAGCGACACCTGGAGGCAGTGAAAAACGTTGCCGCACAGTAACGAAATGCCGTCCGACCTGCCGCTGGTCTTCGCCGCACTGTCGGACG
>NZ_JAUZMZ010000103.1:0-17644 GCF_036327435.1 Rhodococcus chondri
GCATCCGCACCTCGGCGGTGCGCGACGGCGACGACTACGTCGTCAACGGCTCCAAGACATTCATCTCCAACGGCCAGAACGGCGACCTGTTCGTCGTCGCGACCCGCACCTCCGACGACCCGCACAAGGGGTTGACCCTGCTGGTCGTCGAGGCCGGCACCCCCGGCTTCTCCCGCGGCCGCAACCTCGAAAAGATCGGCATGCACGCGCAGGACACCAGTGAGCTGACCTTCATGGACATGCGGGTGCCGGTCAGGTCGCTGCCGGTGCCGGGTTCGGTCATCGCGATGCCGAGGACGGTCTCGCCGCTGACGACGCCGGGCAGCCAGCGGGCCTTCTGCTCGGGGGTGGTCATCTCGGTCAGGTACGGCAGCACGACGTCGTTCTGCAGCGAGAAGGCGATGCCCGCCGCCGCATTGCCGGCGCGGTTGACTTCGTCGATCACGATCGCGTTGTAGCGGAAGTCGTCGACGTCCGGGCCGCCGTATTCCTCGGGGACCGGGAAGCCGAGCATGCCCAGCTTGCCGGCCTCGGTGAACAGCGACCGGTCGAGGCAGCTCGCCTGTTCCCAGTCCTCGTGCACCGGGGTGATCTTGTCGCGGACGAAATCCCGGACAACCTGACGGAACTGCAGGTGCTCGGAGTCGTGTTCCAATCGTGCGTTCATCGGGCGACCTTCGAATCGGTAGGAGCAGTGAACAGTCCGGCGGCGAAGTCGGTAGCGGCCGATTCGGCGGCCTTGTAGTGCAGCTTCTTGCCGGTGGCCGAGACGGGCAGGGAATCGACGAATCGATAGGCGCGGGGCCGCTTGAACGACGACAGCATCGGATGCGAGCGGCAGTGGGCGTCGAGATCGTCGACCGTCAGCGAGGGCTCTTCGGCGATGATGTAGGCGACGACGATGCGTCCCCACTTGTCGTCCGGGACGCCGACGACAAGCGAATCCCGCACCTGCGCATGAGCATTGAGAGCCTCTTCGACCTGCACCGGGTGGACGTTCTCGCCGCCGGAGACGAGCATGTCGTCCTTGCGGCCGACGATGCTGACGAACTCTTCGGCGTTCCAGGTGGCGAGGTCGCCGATGTGCAGCCATCCGTGATTGAACTTGGACTGTTCCTGGTCGGGAGAGTCGAAATAGGCGTTCGCGTTCTTGGGCGAGCGGACGATGACCTCCCCCACCTCGTTGCCGTCGCGGGCGACGACGTCCTGCGGGTCGGCGAGCCGGTCGGGGTAGACGTGGACGATGCGGACGTCGTCGTCGGTGCAGGCCCGCCCGGCGGTGCCGGCATGGTCGGGCAGGTCGGCCGGCCGCAGGAAGGTGTTCCAGAAGGCCTCGGTGGTGCCGTAGCCGTTGAAGATCCGCGGGTTGAGCACCTGCTGGTACCGCAGCGCGGCTTCCCTTTCGAGCGGGGCGCCCATGGTGACGATGCCGCGCAGTGTCGACAGGTCGCGCGGGCGGCGCTCCTGAGCTTCGGTGAGCATGGCCAGGTTGGTGGGGGCGCCGATGAGGAACGTCACGCCCTGTTCGGCGACGAGGTCGAGCACCCGGTCGGCGTCGAACGCGCGCAGCGGCACGACCTGCCCGCCGACGTAGAACGTCGGGTTGGGACCGCCGGAGTGGAGACCGCCGCGATGGAACCACGGGGTCATGTTCAGCGTCTTGTCCTCGGGTCCGAGCGGGAAGTGCATGATCACGTCGTGAGCGCTGAAGATCTCGATCATGCTGTTCAGCGGCACGGGCTTCGGCATACCGGTGGTGCCCGAGGTGTAGAGGCGGACGGTCTCGTCCCACACCGTACGATGCAGCGGCGGTAAGGCGACGCGGTCGGCCGCCAGGTGCCGGTACCGGATCACCGTGGCGCCGGCGACGTGGATCGGCGCGCCGTCACCGACGGCCACGATCACCCTCGGGGTGTGCGCGGCGACCTTCAATGCTTCCTGCACCATGTCGGTGAGGTCGGTGTCGTAGACGAACACCGCGGGCATGCACTTGTCGAGGACGAACGCCGTCTCGCCGGCCGCCAGGCGGTAGTTCACCGGCGAGCCGACCGCGCCGACGGCCTGGGTGGCGAGGTAGAGCTCGGCGAACTCGATGCTGTTGAACAATTGATAGGCGACGACGTCCCCGGCTTCCACACCGGCGTCGGCGAGGCCGGTCGCGACGCGGTCGATCCGCTCACCCAGCTGGGCGTAGGTCCACTGCCGCCCCGTGTCGGGGTCGCTCAGCGCCACCCGGTTCGCGTAGCGGCTCGTGTTGCGCCGGAATCCGTTGAGATACGTGAAGTCGTTCTCGAAGTATTCCCGGTAGGCCCGGGGGTTGTACGACGCGGTCATGGTGTTCGTCCTCTCTCGGTGGCCGGTTCGGTATCCGGGCTCAGCCGGCCATGGTGAGGCCGCCGCTGACGCTGATCACCTGGCCGGTGATGAACGAGGCGGATTCGGAGGCGAAGAACAGCACCGGCGCGGCCACCTCGTCGGGTCGCGCGAGCCGGCGGAACGGAATCGCCTTGACCAGAGCCGCTTTGAGCTTTTCGTCCTGCGACTGGAACAGCGGTGTGTCGGTGGGGCCGGGGCAGACACAGTTGACGTTGATGCTGTGGCGGGCCATCTCGCGGGCCAGCGACTTCGTCAGGGCGATGACGCCGCCCTTCGCGCCGGCGTAGATCGATTCGCCGGAGCTGCCGACGCGACCGGCGTCGGAGGCGAGGTTGACGACGCGGCCGCCGTTGCCTGCTTCGATGATGCCGGGCAGGAACGCGCTGCAGATGTTGACCGGACCGAGGTAGTTGATCGCGACGACCTTCTGGGCGAATTCCGGTGTGGCGTTGAGGAACTGGTCGGTTCGGTCCCAGCCGGCGGCATTGATGATCACATTCGGTACGCCCACTTCGGCGTGGGTGCGGTCGCGCAGTTCGTCGACCTGGGCGCGGTCGGCGATGTCGACGGGAAGCGCGGTGATCAGCTCGGGAGCTTCCTTGGCGGTGGCCTCGGCGGCGCCCAGGTCGAGGTCGGCGGCGATGACCCGGTCGCCCTGCGCGGCGAATGCGAGAGCGATGGCCTTACCGATGCCGGAGCCGGCGCCGGTGACGAGTGCGGTGTTGCTCATGATGGGTGGTCCTCTCGGGGAATCCGGATCGGGAAGGTCAGGCCTTGACGTACTTGCCGAAGTCGGCGGGGCGCTTCTCGGCGAATGCCTTGGCGCCCTCGAGGCCTTCGTCGGACTTGGTGAAGAGGTCGAGCGCCGACATCGCGAGGTTGCTCAGCCCGGCCTGGTGGTCGGTGTCCGCGTTGAACGACTGCTTGAGGAACCGGATGGCGGTGGGGCTCTTCTCGGCGATTTCCGCGGCGACCGCCTTGGCTTCCTCGAGAAGCTTGTCCTGCGGGACGACCCAGTTGACCAGGCCCCAGCGCTCGGCGGTGACAGCGTCGTACTGGCGGCACAGGAACCAGATTTCGCGTGCGCGCTTCTCGCCGACGACGCGGGCGAGGTATGCGGAACCGAAGCCGGCGTCGAACGAACCGACGCGGGGGCCGGCCTGACCGAACTTGGCGTTCTCGGAGGCGATGGTCAGGTCGCACAGCACGTGCAGGACGTGGCCGCCGCCGACTGCGATGCCGTTGACCGCGGCGATGACGGGCTTGGGGACGTCGCGGATGAGCTTGTGCAGGTTGCCGATTTCGAACATGCCGCTTTCGGTGGGACCGTAGTCGCCGGTTTCGGCGCGCTGCTTGACGTCGCCGCCGGTGCAGAAGGCCTTTTCGCCGGCGCCGGTGAGGATGATCGCGGAGGCACGGCTGTCGGCCCAGGCGGCACGGAAGGCCTTGATCAGTTCTTCGACGGTCTTGCCGCGGAACGCGTTGTAGCGATGCGGGCGGTTGATGGTGATGACTGCAGTCGGGCCGTCGATCTCGTAGGTGATGTCTTCGAAGTCGGTCATGGTGGCTCCTCGTCAGCGCAGGTCGGGCAGGGAATTGAAGAATCATTCAAGAGTTATGAATGGTGCTTCACTAGACATGAACGTACATTCAGGCGACCATGGTGTCAAGGGTCACAAGGGCCCGTCTTCGGAGAGGATCAACTGATGACAAAGCTTCCCGACCGTGTCGCTGTGATCGGCGGAGGCCGGATGGGCATCGGTATCGCCCATACCTTCGCCGCGTTGAACGCGACGGTGACCGTGTCCGAGGCCGGCGATCTGGACGCGGCACGAAAACGACTGATAGACAGTCTTTCTCGTGCGGCAGAGCGAGGAAAACTCGCCGATCCGATCGACGTGGTGGCCGGCCGGGTCTCGATCGTGGCGTCGATCGCCGATCTGCCCGGCGACACCCGGCTGCTCGTCGAGGCGGTGCCCGAAGACCCCGCGCTGAAGAAGCGCGTGCTGGCCGAGGCCGAGCAGGTTGTGCCCCAGGACGCGGTGATTGCGACCAACACCAGCTCGCTCTCGCCGACGGACCTCGGCGCGGCCTTGAAGAACCCCTCGCGGTTCCTGGGCATGCACTTCTTCAACCCGGTCCCGGCGTCGGATCTGGTGGAGATCGTGCGCGCCGAGAAGACCGCCGAGGATCTCGTGCGCGACGTCGCGGCATGGGTGGGGCTGCTCGGAAAGACTGCCGTGGTGGTGCGTGACTCACCGGGTTTCGCCACCAGTCGTCTCGGCGTGCTCCTCGGGCTGGAGGCCATCCGGATGCTCGAGGAAGGCGTCGCCGACGCCGAATCCATCGACCGGGCAATGGAGTTGGGGTACAAGCATCCGATGGGCCCGCTGCGGTCGACGGATCTCGTGGGTCTCGATATCCGGCTGGCCGTCGCCGAGTACCTGCACGGCACTCTGGGGGAGCGTTTCGCCCCGCCGCAGCTGCTGCGCGACAAGGTGGCCCGTGGCGAGCTGGGGCGCAAGACCGGCCGCGGATTCTACGACTGGAGCTGAGTGCGAGGGCCGAGCCGAGGACGAGGGCCCGGTATCGCTCGCGGCTGATACCGGGCCCTCGTCACGGGGCCGTCCGAGGATCAGTCGACGGTCGCCGCAACCGGCTCGGGCGCTCGGTGCGTTCCGCCCGTGACCGGGGTGAGGGGTGCACGCCGCGTGGCTACGAGCATGGTCAGCGATGCGCCGACCAACGCGACGCCCGCGAAGATGTAGAAGGCGATGCTGCTGCTCAGTCCGGCGCCGATGATCAGTCCACCCGCGAGCGGACCGAAGATCCCGCCGAGGCGTCCGAATCCGGCACACCATGCCACGCCGGCGGCGCGTGATGTGGTCGAGTAGTAGTTGGAGACGAAACCGTAGATGAGGATCTGGGTGCCGATTCCGCCGATACCGGCCGCGGCGACCGCAGCGAGCAGCACCGGCAGCGGGAAGCCGAGGGTGAGGACGACGAGGGCGACCACCGCGAGCAGGAAGGTGCCGACGATGATGCGCTGGGGACGGCCGGTGCGATCCGCGAGCCGGGAGGCGAGCACGACACCGATGATCGCGCCGCCGTTGAGTACCAGCAGGAACGCCAGCGAGTTCTTCGCGTCGAATCCGGCGTTCTCCATGATTTTCGGCAGCCAGGTATTGAGCCCGTAGGTGAGCAGAATGCCGGCGAAGCTCATGAATCCGAGTAGCGCGGTGCCGAGTGCATAACGACGGGTCGTCAGCGCAGCGAATCCGACCTTCCGGTCGCCGGTCGGATCGGCGATGAGTTCTTCTGCGGCAAGTTCTTCGACGGTGGGGGACGGAATGCCGGTGCGCGCGGTGATTGCGTGGGCCTCGTCGATCCGGCCACGGGCGACGAGCCAGCGCGGAGATTCGGGAAGCTTGGCCAGCGCGAGCGGGAGCAGGACCACCAGGGGCAGCGCTCCGATCCAGAACAGGCCGCGCCACCCGATGGCGTCGCGTACGAGCAGTGCGAGCAGCGATGCCATGACACCGCCGAGGGGGACACCGCAGTAGACGATGGCGTTGTACGCGTTCTTCTTACCGGCCGGTGCGAATTCGGCGACCACCGCGCCGGCGGTGGCGATGAGTGCGCCCACGCCGATGCCGGTGAGCAACCGCATGGCGCCGAACATCGGCACGCTGTGGGTCATCGCTGCGGCGGCCATGCCCACCGAGAACCAGGCGATGCTGATCACGGTCAGTTTCCGGCGGCCTATCCGGTCGCCGAAAGCGCCGGCGAGCAGGGCGCCGATCAGCACGCCGATCAGCGCGTAGGAACCCAGTACGCCCGCTTGCTCGGCGGAGACGGCGCCGAGTTGCGTCTGATCGTCCATGAGGATCGGCAGGATCGTTCCGTATACGACCAGGTCGTAACCGTCGAAGGCGAGCGCTGCCGTCGCGAGGGCGACGATCCAGATCACCGAGCGCCGGTGCTGCGGGCTGGTCCAGTCGGTGGGGGAAAAGGGCATGAAGAGGGCTCCCTGCTTGTGAGGGGTGAATCGCGGCGGCTGCGCTTTTGCGCAGGCGATGGATGAACAGAGGTTCGAAGTGTATGAATACTCATTCACTGACGACGTGACGGTAATGTGGCGCACGTCACTCTGTCAAGGGCGGTGTTGCCGGACAGTTGGTACGTTGGCGTGGCGCGGTTGAACAGGAGGACATGTGGAGTCCGAGACGCTCACCATCGGTTGCAAGTACGGCGAGGCCCGCGGATACCGCGACGGCGCAGTGTATTCGTGGAAAGGCATTCCGTACGCCGCGCCCACAGGTGACGACAGGCGGTTCCGCGCCCCGGAACCCCCCGACCCCTGGCCGGGAGTGTTGGACTGCGCCCGATACGGGCCCATCGCGCCGCAGAGCCGGCAGAGCCCCATCGCGATCACGCCCGGCATGACAATCGGAGAGGACTGCCTGTCGCTCAACATCTGGGCGCCGGAACCGGACGGGGAGCCCCGCCCGGTGATGGTATGGATCCACGGCGGCGCCTACGTGCTGGGCTATTCGGGTCAGAAGATCTACGACGGCCGCATCCTCGCCGAATCGGGCGATGTCGTGGTGGTGACGCTGAACTACCGGATCGGTGCCCTCGGCTTCCTCGACCTGTCGTCGTTCTCGACGGCCGAGACCACCTTCGAGTCGAACGTCGGATTGCGCGACCAGATCGCGGCCCTCGAATGGGTGCGCGACTGCATCGCCGACTTCGGCGGCGACCCTGGGAGGGTCACCCTCTTCGGTGAATCGTCGGGAGGCGGTTCGGTGACGACGCTGATGACGGTGCCGCGCGCCGAAGGTCTGTTCCATCGCGCCATCGCGCAGTCGCCGCCCGCGACGTCCGTCTACGGAAGCGAACGCGCCGCGACGGTCGCGGAACGGTTTCTCGAGATCCTCGAAGTTCCGCCTGCACGAGCCGGCGAGTTGAAGGCGATGCCGTTCGAGGCGCTGGTGGCAGCGTCGGAGATCCTCGTCGGTGAGACGCCCACGAAGGTTCCGGGCACGCTGGCGTTGACGCCGGTCGTCGATCGCGACCTGGTGCCGAAGTATCCCGTGGCGGCGTTTCAGAAGGGACTCTCGCACCGGATACCGCTGATGATCGGGTCGAACAAGGACGAGCCGTCGATCTTCCGGTTCATGAAGTCGCCGTTGATGCCGGTCGACGACTCGTCGGTGCGGGCGATGCTCGACGCGCTCGCCGCGGACCGCCCCGATCTCGAGCCCGAGCGGCTCGCCGAGATCGCCGCGGCGTATCCCGATCTGCCGAAACCCAGTGGCGCGATGGCGTTGTCGCGTGATGCCGCGTTCCGGATGCCGGTGCTGTGGATCGCCGAGGCGCACGCGACCCATTCGCCGACGTGGGTGTACCGCTTCGACCACGCGACGCCGATGCTCAAGGCGGCGCGGATCGGCGCGGGACATGCCACCGAATTGCCCTATGTGTTCGGGAATTTCGGAACGCTCGGCCGCGATCCCACGTTCTGGCTCGGTGGCCGCAAGGGCGCGGCCGAGGTGGCCGGCCGCGTGCAGCGACGGTGGCTGGCCTTCGCTCACCACGGGGTGCCGGCTGCCCTCGACGGATCGAAGCACTGGCCGCTGTACGAGCCGGAGGAAAGGCTGACCCTGCTGATCGACTCGTCCGACTCCGTCGTTGCCGATCCGGAGGGCGACATGCGCGCGGTGTGGGGCGATCAGGTGATGGGGTTCAACTGATCACAGCGGGGATACTCACCCCAACAGGTCTATTGACCTGGTTGAACACGCGTGCAATCATCGGAACATGCGTTCAGCGAAGGCTGGGAGCGGCGACCTCACCACCCGCGCTCGGATCCGCGACACGGCGATCCGATGCGTGGCGGCAGACGGGGTCGATGTCTCCCTGCGCGCCATCGCCTCCGAGTGTGGCGTCAGCGCATCGCTGATCGTGCACCATTTCGGGTCGCGGGCCGGTCTGCGCGCCCACTGCGACCGATACGTTCTCGACGGCATTCGCGAGCGCAAGACCGCAACGCTCGACCCGGGCGCCGGTGCCGAGGCGCTGCTCGAACAGTCCGCCCACATCGAGCGCTACGCCCCGTTCGTCGGTTACGTCCTGCGCAGTCTGCAGGCCGGAGGCGCGAGTGCCACGGACTTTCTCGACCACCTCGTCGACGACACTTACGACTACCTCGAGAAAGCGGTGCGCGCCGGTACCGTCCGGCCCAGCCGCGCCCCCGCCGACCGTGCGCGTGCCCTCGTCGAGTTCAGCGTCGGTGCGCTCCTGCTCCAACTTCCGGGCCCCGACGAACACCTCGATCTCGACACGCTGCCTGCCTGGCTGCGTGCCTACACCGAACGTCTCATGCTGCCGATGCTCGAGCTGTACACAGAGCCGCTGCTCACGGATTCGTCGTTGCTCGACGCGTATCTTTCGGTGCGGGAAGCGTCGGCAACCCGCCCTTGACCACGGAGGATCACCATGGACATCCCGGCCATCGAAACCCACGATCTAGTCAAGACTTTCGGTACGACCCGAGCGCTCGACGGCTTCTCGCTGCGGGTCGAAACCGGCACTGTCGCAGGATTCCTGGGCCCCAACGGATCCGGAAAATCCACTGCGATCCGGGTACTGCTCGGCATGCTTCGCGCCGATTCGGGCGACGCGCGGGTTCTCGGACTCGATCCGTGGGCGGATGCCGTGACCATTCACCGGCGTATCGCCTATGTGCCCGGCGACACCAACCTGTGGCCGACGCTGACCGGTGGCGAGATCATCGACGTGCTCACCCGCATGCGCGGTGGCGCCGATTCGCGCCGTCGCGATGAGTTGCTCGAACGCTTCGAACTCGATCCGACGAAGAAGGCCCGCACCTACTCCAAGGGAAACCGTCAGAAGGTCGCGCTGGTCGCGGCGCTGAGTTCGGATGCCGAACTGTATCTGCTCGACGAACCCACCTCCGGGCTCGATCCGTTGATGGAAGCGGTCTTCACCGACGAGATTCGCCGGCTGCGCGACCGGGGCGCCACCATCCTGCTGTCGAGCCATATCCTCGCCGAGGTGGAAAAGCTCTGCGACACAGTGACGATCATCAGATCCGGCCGGGACGTGGAGACCGGAACCCTCGCCCAGTTGCGCCACCTCACCCGCTCGTCGGTCCGCGCGACCACGTCGGCACCGGCACGCGGCTTGATGTCCCTGGAAGGGGTGCACGACCTGACCCACGACGACGGGCGGCTCGTCTTCGACGTGGACAACACCTCCATCGCACCGGTGTTGAACGCACTCGCCGGTCTGGATGTCGAAAACCTCACGATCACACCGCCGTCCCTCGAAGAGCTGTTCCTGCGGCACTACGGAGACACGCTCGACGAGAGCGCATCCGCTCCGGCAGCCACCGGAGAAGCCGAGGAGTTGAAGACGCGATGACGACCACCGTCGGTCCCCGTACCGACAAGCGTGTCGGGAGCGCTGCACCGTTCGCGGGTGTCGCGGCGCTGCTGCGGCTCTATCTGCGTCTCGACCGGATCCGCATCACGGTGTGGACCCTCGCCCTTGCCGGCACCGTCTTCGCGACCGTGGAGAGCCTCATAGCGGCCTATCCCGATACCGCATCGAGGCAGGCGCGTGCTGCGTTCCTCGAGAATCCGGCGGCCGTGCTCATGTCCGGGCCGTCCTACGGCACCGCCGACTACACGCTCGGTGCCATGACCGCGAACGAACTGAGCCTGACCGTGTTCGTCGCCGCGGCGATCATGAGCATCCTGCTCGTCGTCCGGCATACGCGCACCCAGGAGGAGGCAGGCCGGCTCGAACTGCTGCGGGCGCTGCCCGTCGGGGCCTTCGCGCCCCCGGCCGCGGCGTTGCTCTCCGTGGCCGTCGCGAATGCCGCGGTGGGAGTCGGTATCACCGTGGCGCTGGTAGCGGCAGGGCTCGAAGTCGCCGGGTCCGTCGCCTTCGGTGTCGCCACCGCGGTGACCGGGCTGGTATTCGGTGCGGTGGCGGCCGTGACGGCGCAATTCAGCGAGCATTCGCGCGCTGCAACCGGGTCGGCCCTCGGAGTGCTGGCCGTGGCGTTCCTCGTCCGCGGCGCAGGCGACATCATCGAACCCAGCGGCTCGTGGCTGTCCTGGTTCTCACCCATCGCGTGGGCGCAGCAGACCCGCCTCTATGTGGACCTGAGGTGGTGGCCCCTGTTGCTGTCGGTCGCCGTGATCGTGGTGTTGCTCGCGCTCGCCGTCGCGCTGTCGCGTCGCCGCGATATCGGTGGCGGCCTGCGCGCACCGCAGCCGGGCCCGTCCGAGGCCGCGCCCGGGCTGCTCTCGGCGCCGGGGCTGGCGTGGCGATTGCTGCGCGGCACGTTCGTCGGCTGGACGGTGGGCCTGGCGCTCTTCGGGTTCGTGATGGGCACGCTCGCGAGCTCACTGGAAGACGTGATAGACGACATCCCCGACCTCGCCGATTGGCTCGGCGCCGACACCGGCTCGCTCACGTCCTCGTTCGGCGCGACGATGTTGTTGTTCCTCGTGGTCGGTGTCGCCGCGTTCGCGGTGTCGGCCGTGATGCGGCTACGCAGCGAAGAGGAGGCGGGCCGGGCGGGGCTTGTCGTCGTCACCGGCGCGACACGTCTGCGCTGGCTCCTCGGATCGCTCGCGGTGATCGTCGCGCAGGCTCTGGTAGCCCTCGCAGTGACCGGCGCCGCGATCGGGCTGGGGATGGCCATGGCAGTGGGTGACGCCGGCTGGATCGCGCGGATGTGCGGAGCCGCCCTCGTCTATGCGCCGGCGGTCCTGTTCGTGGTGGCGGTCGCCGTGGCATTGTTCGCCCTCGTTCCGAGGGCCGCGAACCTGGCGTGGGTGCTTGTCGTGTGGGCAGTGTTCGTCGGCTGGCTCGGTGAGGTTCTGAACATCCCCGACTGGGCGCGGAACTTCTCGCCGCTCGAGCACACCCCGCGCGTGCCGTACGAGGACGTGCGCGCGGCACCGCTGCTTGTCTTCGGCGCCGCGGCGCTCGTCCTGGTAGTGATCGCGGTGGCGGGATTCCGACGCCGCGACGTGACGGCCTGAGCCCGTTTCGTCAGTTGCGGTACTCGGGGTGCTCGGCGACGAACTTCTCGACATAGGAGCACGACGTGCCGATCTTCAGCCCCTCCTCGCGCGTCGCGTCGAGCGCATACCGCACGATCTGGCCGGCGAGGCCGTGGCCACGGAACTGCGGATCGGTGACCGTGTGGTCGAAGTCGCGCAGGTCGCCGCGCTGGCTGTAGTCGGCGTACGCGGCGAGAGTGTCGCCGCGGTACAGCGCGAACCGGGACTGTGCGGGCAGGTGTTCGATACGGGACTCGGTGCTCTGCGTCATCGGTCCTACGTTACTGCCGTACCCGGATCGTGCTCGCCGGTGTCGATGACCAGCGCTTCGTCGTCGGTGAGCGCGACGAACGGTACCGCGTTGCGCTCGAGATAGCGCAGGGAACGCGCGACACCGTCGTCGCCGAGGTCCGACGTGCCCACGTGCGGCACGATTGCGTGGTCGACCCATCCCAGGCCGTCCCACAGCACCGGCACTCCGCACGTTTCGGCGACCTCCGCCGGATCGTCGGAAAACTCGAGTCCGCGCAGCGTGGGCGTCACCACACACGCGCCGGCGCTGTATCCCGCGTAGGCGAGACGGTCACCGCGCACGAGTTCGGTGAGTACCGCATCGCCTCCGGAGCGGGCCAACTGAGCGCGCAACACGAAGGTGTTTCCTCCGCGTACCCACACCGACGCGTACTCGGAGAGCTTCGCGCGCAAGGATTCCGGATCGTCGATGTGGTCGCGCAGATCCACCTCTTCGGGGATGAACCCCAGCTTCCGAAGCGGCCCGAGATCGCTCGTCACGGCCGACTCCCGCGCTCGCGGCGGCCACGAATCGACGGCGTTGGCGATGACGGCGATACGTCCGGGTCCGCGCGTGACCTGCAGGAGCCGTGCGGGATCGGATCCGAACCGGTACGAGGACAGGAACAGTCGCATCGGTCAGATCGTGAAGGCCAGGTTGTCGACGATGCGTCGTCCCACGGTCGTGTCGCCGGCGAGGGCGATTTCGTCACGGTGGTCGAACGCCCGTGCCCGGCCACCGGCCAGCCGCACGAACAACCCCGAATCCATGGTGATCGTGCTCGTCGCGGCGTCGGACAGTTCCGGTACCGGTGTCGCGCGGCCACGAACCTCGAGATGAATGGTGCGGGCGAGCACTCCGGTGAGCTCGATTGTGATCCGGGCACCGTCCGGAGCCTTGCCGAGCTTGCCGACGACGAACGGAACCGCACCGAAGATCTCGGAGGAGGCCAGTTCGGCCCGCGGACCACCCTCGTCGCCGGGTGCGCCGAGTGCATCGCGGATGTCGAGTTCGTGGAGCCAGCAGTCGAATACGCGAATCCGCATGAATCGGCCATAGGTGGCCCGGCCGACCGGCGTGTCCGCCGGCTTCTCGAAATCTTCCTGAGTCATCGAGCCCAGCTGCTCACGCCGGCGCGCCACGATGTCGCGGAAGCGGGCGAGCACTTCGGCGCCGGGCGTGCCGCGCAGCGATTCGACCCAGTGCTCGTTGAACGCGCCGATCTCATTGCGTACGTGGCCGAAAGTATGCACATCGAGGTCGACGTGCGGAGCATCGAGGCCGGCCAGCATCGACTCGGTCCCGATCAGGTGCGAGACGATGTCCTTGACGGTCCACCCGGGCAGGGCCGTCGGGGTGTACCAGGCGTCGCCCTCGAGCTCGGAGAGCAATCCATCGATCACCGCGAATTCTTCGAACAATAGGGAACGGATCGTCTCGACGGGAAACTCGACGCTGTTGCCGGTGCTCTCGGGCTCGGATGTCATGAATGCTCCTCGGTTGCGAGTCTGTCGAGACCTGCACGGATCGCCGCGGCGGTGGCCTCCGGGTCGTGGGGGCGACGGCGCACCAGGCCGAGACCCACCCTGAGTCGGTCGCCGCGCCAGCGCGGCAGCACATGCAGGTGGGAGTGGAACACGGTCTGGAAAGCTGCCCGTCCGTCGTTGAGTACCAGGTGTGTTCCGTCCGGAGCCAGGTCCGATCGGGCCAGCGCCCGCGCAAGTCGCTGTCCGGTACGGAACATCGCGGCGCTGTGCGCGGGATCGAGATCCTCCAACCGCGGCGCGTGTGTACGCGGCACGACGAGAGTGTGACCGCGCGCGATGGGACGGATGTCGAGAAATGCGACAACATCGTCGTTCTCGTACACCCGCGCGGCCGGTGCGGTGCCCTCGGCTATGGCGCAGAACACACAGGAACTCACGGGCTTACCGTAGCGCAGCGACGAGTTGTGGCAGTCCCACCGCTGCGGTCGTGCGCCACACTTCGTCCATGTCATCGGACAGGTCGGTGCCTTCGGGGTTGATCTCGACCACCGCCACACCCTGGCTGCGCGCGAGGGCGGGCAGACGGGCGGCGGGATAGACCACGCCGGACGTGCCCACGACGAGGAGCAGGTCGGCATTGCGCACAGCGCCGGTGGCGGCGTCCCACGGCTCCCGGGGGAGCATCTCCCCGAACCACACCACCCCGGGACGGACCATTCCGCCGCAGTGCAGGCAACGCGGGGGATCCAGGTGCTCGACCGGCTCCGGGGGCGGGTCCGGAATCTCCGCGTCACGCCCGCAGTCGGTGCAGCGCGGCGAGAACAAACTGCCGTGCAGATGCGCGAGGACGGTGCTGCCCGCACGCTCGTGCAGATCATCGACGTTCTGCGTGACGATCTGTACGCCTGCCGTCTTCGACCAGTCGGCGAGCGCCCGGTGCCCCGCATTGGGCTCCACGCGTCGTACGAGCGCGACACGCCACTGGTACCAGGCCCACACGGTGGCCGGGTCTGCGCGCCAGGCTTCCGGGGTCGCAAGCGCGGTGACGTCGAAGTTCTCCCACAGACCGGTCTGTGCGTCCCGGAAGGTGGGTACGCCGCTCTCCGCGGACATGCCGGCGCCGGCCAGCACCGTCACGCTCCGCGCCCGGCGCGCGAGCGCCAGGATCGGGTGAGGCACGGTCATGCCGTCAGGGTAGGGCAGTGTCGCCGCCGTCGGCGCTCTCCGAGTCCCGCATACCGGGAAGATGCTCGTCGGCGGGCCGGTGTCCGCAGCGGGGACAGGGCGCGCCGGGATCGTCGAGGAACAATCCGCACTCCGGGCACACACGGTCGATCCAGCAGACCGGGTCGCCGCCGAGGTCGCTCGCGGCCATTACGCCTGCCTCAGGTGTTCGGCGAGAACCGCGGCGCCGCTGTGTTCGATATCGCGCGTCGCGGTGAGCAGTACCAGTGGCCGGCCTTCCGCGCGTTCGTGCAATTCGTCGAGCGCGGCGCGACCGGGCGCGGAGTTCAACTCCGCGAGGTAGCGCTCCCGGAACTCCGAGTAGAGAGCGGTGTCGTGGGAATACCACTTGCGTAGATCGGTGGACGGTGCGAGGTCCTTGAGCCAGTCGTCGTAATGGAAGGCGTCCTTGCGGAGTCCGCGCGGCCACAACCGATCGACGAGGACCCGGAACGCCTCCTCGTCGCCCGGGTGGTCGTATACGCGTTCGACCGTGACAGAACGCTTCGCCACTTGACCTCCTCGGACATCCGGCTCACCGCCGATAGCGCACACTTGTGAAGTGAGGTGCCTCACATTCTTGCATCTTCTTACTGTTCGGACTCGATTCAGACAGTCCGGGCGGGTTGCGGCCCGGCGGCGCTCGCGGTAGGCCTGCTTAGGCTTACAACCCAACGTGTAGGCCGTCACATGGCCGATCGCCAACGCATTCTCGCCGCCGATCGCGGCGCCGCGCGCATTTCATCGACGCAGGAGTCAGAGAAAATTGAGTACCGAAGGATCGAATACGGGGAGCGGAGCGCACCGCCGTCCGACCGTCGGCGTCGTTCGAGAAACGAACGACGGTGAGCGGCGCGTCGCGCTGGTGCCGAAGATTGTGCCGTCGCTGATCGCCAAGGGTCTCGACGTCGTCGTCGAGACCGGCGCCGGTATCGGCGCGCTCATCCCCGACGAGGCATACAAAGAAGCCGGAGCCCAGATCGGTGACGCCTGGGCCGCAGATGTGGTCGTCAAGGTCGCACCGCCGTCCGACGCGGAGATCGCCCGCCTGACATCGGGTCAGCGGCTGATCGGTTTCCTCGCACCGCGCAACGCCGAAAATCAGATCGGTGCGCTCGCCGCGGCCGGTGTGGAGGCCTACGCCGTCGAGGCGATCCCGCGCATCTCGCGTGCGCAGGTGATGGACGCACTGTCCTCGCAGGCGAACGTGGGTGGCTACAAGGCCGTGGTGGTGGCCGCGTCCGAGTCCACCCGGTTCTTCCCGATGCTCACCACCGCGGCCGGCACCGTCAAGCCGGCCACCGTGCTGGTGCTCGGTGTGGGTGTGGCCGGACTGCAGGCGCTCGCTACGGCGAAGCGTCTCGGTGGCCGCACCACCGGCTACGACGTGCGTCCGGAGGTGGCCGATCAGGTGCGCTCCGTGGGTGCACAGTGGCTCGACCTCGGTATCGACGCGGCCGGTGAGGGCGGCTACGCCCGCGAACTGAGCGAGGCGGAGCGGGCGCAGCAGCAGCAGGCGCTCGAGGATGCGATCAAGGGATTCGACGTGGTGATCACCACCGCGCTGGTGCCGGGTCGTCCCGCGCCGCGACTGGTGACCGCCGCCGCGGTCGAGGGCATGACGCCCGGCTCGGTGATCGTCGACCTCGCCGGTGAAACCGGTGGCAACTGCGAACTCACCGAGCCCGGCCGGACCGTCGTCAAGCACGGTGTGACCATCTGCTCGCCGCTCAACCTGCCGGCGACCATGCCCGAGCACGCATCCCAGCTCTACTCGAAGAACGTCGCTGCGCTGCTCGAGCTCATGCTCGACGAGAACGGCACGCCGGCCCCGGACTTCTCGGACGAGATCCTCGCCGAGGCGTGCGTGACCCGCTCGAAGGAGACCTCCTAGATGTACAACGAATTGTTGGCGAACATCGCGATCCTGGTGTTGTCCGGGTTCGTCGGGTTCGCCGTGATTTCCAAGGTGCCCAACACGCTGCACACGCCGCTGATGTCGGGTACCAACGCCATCCACGGCATCGTCGTTCTCGGTGCCCTCGTGGTGCTCGGGCATCTGCCCGCCGGCGCGCCGTGGAGCATCAAGATCATTCTGTTTGTCGCGCTGGTGTTCGGCACGCTCAACGTCGTCGGTGGTTTCGTGGTGACGGACCGCATGCTCGGCATGTTCAAGGCCAAGAAGGATTCCGGCAAGGCTGTTGCGAGTAAGGGAGCCGACGCCTGATGAGTTACCTCGTGTCTGTTCTGTACATCATCGCGTTCGGAATGTTCATCTACGGTCTGATGGGGCTGACCGGCCCGAAGACCGCGGTCCGCGGCAACTACATCGCCGCGGTGGGCATGCTGCTCGCCGTCGTCGCGACGCTCATCGACGTCCGCGACACCGACAACTGGATTCTGATCGCGGCGGGCCTGCTCGTCGGCATCGTGCTCGGTGTGCCGCCCGCGCTGCGCACCAAGATGACCGCAATGCCGCAGCTCGTGGCCATGTTCAACGGTGTCGGTGGTGGCACGGTCGCGCTCATCGCGTGGGCAGAGTTCCTCGACTCGGACGGATTCACCACGCTCGAAGGTGAACCGACCGTGCACATCGTGGTCGGGTCGCTGTTCGCCGCGATCATCGGGTCGATCTCCTTCTGGGGTTCGCTCGTGGCCTTCGCCAAGCTGCAGGAACTGCTGAACAAGAACCTCGAGAAGAAGTTCGTCTCCGGGGCCAAGCTGTTCCAGGTCGCGAACATCGTGCTGATGCTCGCCGCGCTGGCCATCGCCGTCTACATCGGCATCAACGCCGACCCGGCGAACGATCCGACCTCGGGCCTGTGGATCGTCGCGCTGCTCGTCGTGGCGGGCCTGATGGGCCTGTTCGTGGTGCTGCCGATCGGCGGCGCCGATATGCCCGTGGTCATCTCGCTGCTCAACGCACTGACCGGCCTGTCGGCCGCCGCTGCGGGTCTGGCACTGAACAACACCGCCATGATCGTCGCGGGCATGATCGTCGGCGCGTCCGGCACGATCCTGACCAACCTCATGGCCAAGGCCATGAACCGCTCGATCCCCGCGATCGTGTTCGGTTCGTTCGGCGGCGACGACGCCGGCGGCGCCGGTGGCGCCGCAGCCGGTGGCTCGGTCAAGGCCAGATCGGCAGCCGACGCCGC
>NZ_JAUZMZ010000104.1:0-17621 GCF_036327435.1 Rhodococcus chondri
TCCCGGACCGTGGAACCGGGCTCCCACCCGAGCGGTGTCGGGTGCATCCTCGTGCCCTGACACTGAAATCAGCATCGAACGACGCAAACCCGACCTCCGGTCAGGCCGCGCGAAAAATCGAGGCTAGAGGACGGTGCACGGCTTGCGCGAGCGCAGCAACCTCACAAACGACCTCTGCAGCTTTCGCGTGGGATGGATGAGGTAATCCGAGTTCATCTGCGAGAGAGACGATCTGGACATGCGTGTGTTCGAGCTGTTCGGCAAGTTCTCGGAACTCGAGTGCGGTACGGCGAGCGTCATGCTCGTCGAGGCTGAGGAGTTCGAGCGCGGGTGGCGACAATGCTTGCAGTGCCTGCTCGGATGCACTGCCTTCAGCCGACAACCGGACCGGCAACTCCCGCCAGCGGTTGCCACCATTGGTGCGAGCACTGATGGCCGCCTCGCGGACCCACCCCAGTTCCTCCACTAATCGATCCACGCTCTTTTCAACATCATCGACGAAACTGTCAGTGGTGAGCCACCATTGGGGGGAAGCCACTCGCGCCTTCACAAGCCGAAGCATGACCAACAAGCGCTCTACATCCTGCTCGTCCTCGAGAGCAAGACCACCACCCGACAAATCTCGATAACGGTCCATCGCACCGATCAGGACACGAATCGCCGTTCCAGCCTGATCGAGGGCCGGCCTCACATTCACCGCGTCGCGACGCACGTTGCGCCATGGGAATCTAGGATCTGCAACCGCGGCCCAACCGCGCGCGATAATTTCGGTCGCCTCGATTATGGTTGCCAGGTCGCGGCCGGTGAGAACTTCTACTCTGAATCCGCCATCCTTGGCGGGCGGATCGATGTACGCGATCGTGGCATCCGACAAACCTGCGATCCGGCCGATCGTATCGTGCAGTGTTCGGGCCATCGGATCCCGCGATTCGTTCATCGCTTCGGCATATCCGGATAGCGCCTCGCGCGCCCTTCGTACTTCTTCCTTTGTGCTGTGCGGCAATCGTGGAGCGCGGGGCTCCTCATCCAAGGCGCGGCCAAGTTCCTTTGCGACCGCACTGCGACTCGTGGAATTGCTGTGCAACGCCATGACGTAAGAGTCCAGTCCTACCGACCTGAGTCGATCGAGCACAACGTCGAGTGCTGCAGCTTTCTCGCTTACGAAAAGCACACTCCGTCCTGCATGGATGAGCGCAGCGATCATGTTGGTGATCGTCTGACTCTTGCCCGTACCCGGAGGGCCATCCATAACGAATGATTGGCCGGCCACGGCGGCAGAGACTGCCTGTCGTTGGGACGCGTCGGCATCAAGGACGAGGGGACTGTCCTCCGGCGGGGAAAGCTCGTCGATTCGGTCGAGCTGGATCTCCTCGAAATCGAAGCGATCGGCCGCCAGCTTTGCGCCAGGACCAAGCGCCACGGCCTTGATGAGATCACTGCGCATCACCTGCGCTTCGTTTTCCAGGAGGTCCTTGTACATGGACTCCTTATGGGAGGCGAATAACGCCAGCACGACTCGCTCGGAGATGGTCCAGCCGTTCTTACCCTCGACACACGATGCAGCCGCCTCGAGCACCGCGTTCAGGTCGGTAGGATCGAGGTCTGCAACAGGCGACCAATCGATGTAGAACTGTTCCAGCTTGACGGGCAGGGCCGGATTCAGCTTCGGTTCCTCGTCCTCGTTGAGAACAAGACGGATCCGGCCGTTCGGTGTCCGTTCGAGTGAGACCGGAATCAGAATGAGCGGCGCGTCGTTGCCGACTTCTGCCCCGTCCTCTCGCCAGTTGAGCATTCCGACGCCCAGCTGAAGCGTCCATATACCGTAGTCGTTGAACACCTGAGTCGATCGCCGCCGGAGATTGCCGAGCGCTCGGGTCAAGGCGGGGGCCGTCGCCTTCTGGGTGAGAATTCCCTGGCGTTTACGATCCGGAGCGGGTCTGCTCTCACCGCTTCCCTCGGATTCCTCATCAGGAAGGGCAGCGAAATCCCACCCACGTTCGAGCCCCGATATGAGTTCTTCGGTCGAGGGCTGCCTGATTTCCAGCGTCGCCGCTTGCGTGTGGCGGAAGTTCAACAGGCGATTTCTACCACTCAGATCGACCAGGGACGTCCGCCACCGAGCGATAACGCTCTTCAAACGATCGAGGTCGTCATCGCCACCGATACCACTCGGAGTTGTCACGCTGATCCTTGCTGTTCACTATCGTGGGGCTGGCCGCAGCACCGACCAAATCGCGGTCGGTCCGGACCAGCAAGTTCGTACAGATTCTTTGGGAACGAAATGCTAGACGATTACTCAGATACTGGGTACGAGGTATTTGGCGTTGGTTCTCCGGTCCCTCGCCTCATCCCATTCAGGCCTCGCTCCAACGTCCCAGGTCGGGAAGAACGACGCGGGCGCGTGAACGGCGCTTGAATCACACCGGTCGCCTGAGGACAGCCGCTGTGCAGGATGACAAGCGCACGTCGCTGGGCGCGCATATCGATCACGTCAACCTCCGCAGTCGTTCCGCCGGGCAAGCGCCCCGCATATCTCGGGACATTCTTACCGCTCCGTCCGACACGAACGAACCCGCCCCACAAATCGGCCGACCCGGTAACACGTGGGATCTGTCTGGCGATAGATCAAGTTGCCCGGACGCATGTATCGAGTCCGTGGAAGGACGTCAACCAGCGGTGCGGTAGCGCGAGGCTAGAGCGCCCCTGGTCCCGGTTTCAGTCGCTCCACACTTCACGACTCGTAGTTCGGCGACAACATCTCAGTCGGCGTCGTCTCCCTACCCCAACGCTGGTGCAGTCGTAGGGACTGTCCGAGATCCCTCGCTTACGCCCCGGCCCACGACACCGGCGACACGGTACTCCGTCCGCTTCCCGTGTATCGATACTCGGTCTACGTCCCCTGCACCGACGAGTTCGTCCAACTCGTCAAGCACAACCTTCAATCCAAGTCGAGCTAGGCGGCCAACTCGACAACTGGCAGCGGCGTACGGCCGAGCATTCAGATTCTGGTCGGCGAGCGACTCCGGAACCACAGCGCAGACAGGCTCGACGACTGCAGCCGTCGCCTACCCCGCACCATCGGTAACGTCCTCAGTCAACGGACATCGTTGACCAACTCGAGCGGTGCCCAACCCGCACCGGGCGCAGCAGTATCCGCGCCATCGGGTGCGATGCTGCGGCGCTCGAGCACGCCCCACAGCTCCGTCATCGAGGCGACAGGATCGAGGTAGTACTCCGATTCCCGGACCCTCCAGAACTTCCACCCACTCCGGTGCAGTTCACGCTCCCGCTCGAGGTCGGCGCGCTGCCGGTCGGGGCTGGTGTGCCACTGCTCGTCGTCGCATACGACAGCGAGCTTTCCTGCCGCACCGGTCACTACCAGATCGATGAAGTGGCCGTTCACCTCGACCCGCGGGTTCACGTGGTATCCGCGGGCGACGATGTCGAGGAACACTTCCTGCTGGAAGAGACTGTCGAACGCCTCGTGCCGCTCGTCGCGCGTCACACCGCGGGGCATCGGTTCAGCGGGGCTCGGGGACGTGGACTGCATATGGGTGAGCAACGAATACCGCAGGTCGGTGCGACGGAACGTGTCGACCGTCCTCGAATGGAACAGCCACAGCTGATCCTGAGCACGCGACGCAGCAACGTTGAACCGTCGCTGGTATTCGGTTCGCGTCAACGCTGCGATGTTCTGGTCAGGCGCCACGACCATCGACAGGAACACCACATTCCGCTCGTCACCCTGGAAATCCGGGGGCGTGCCGACGCGGAGTCTGCGTTGCTCCCACTGGTCCGGGGTGAGCCGGTCCAACAGTTCGTTCTGGATGACGTCGATTTGCGACTGCCCCTGCAGAACCACCACGCCGAAGGTCTTGCCGTCGTACGCGGGGTCCTCGACACACTGCACGAGAGTGTCCACGAGGGCATGGGCCTCGGCGTGGTTCGTCAGCGTCGAGTTCTGTCCGGTGACGGCACCGCCTTCGACCTGTGTGGTGCGTAGTGGCGGCAGACGGTCGGAACCGTACTGCCGCATGGGAACCAGCGGGTCGTCCGCGTAGAAGTGGTCGCTGGACCACGCGATGATCTCCGGCATCGACCGGAAATGCTCCCGCAGCCGGATGATGCTTCCGAACCTCGACCGCAACAACGAGAACAGACTCGACCGCGGAGTGAAACTGTCGCGCAGGTAATTCGGAATGTCGGGCAGATACGAATCGAGACGACTGAAGACCCCGTCGAGCGCACCCAGCGACACCGCACTGGGTGCACACTGCTTGTCGTCACCGACAACGATCACCCGCGGCGCCAACCACAGCAGGAACAGACTGCTGATGTCGGTCTGGCTTGCTTCGTCGACGATGACGACGTCGAACGAATTCTGTTCGGGTGGAATCGAAGCCAGGACCTGTTGCAACGGCATCACCCACGCCGGCACCGCACCCTGCGCAATCTGCATGGCCTCGCGCGCCGCTGCCCGATAGCGCTCCGCGTACCGCCCGGTTCCCTTGCCGATGCTCGCGACATGGTCGCGGTACGAGTGGAGCGCCTGGACCTGCTCGGCGGTCGTGCGGTCGAGGCACGCGCTCCACGCCTTCTCCTCGACGAGCTGGGTCGTAAGACGCGTGATGTCCTTTTCGACTGCGTCGAGTTCGCGTTCGAACTGTCCGTCGTCGCTTCGCTCGTGGAAGCGCCGCACCCAGTCGTCTGCGCGCCGCCACGCCCACGCATCGTTGATGTGGGCGAGACGAACCGGCCAGGCCAGGCTCAACGAACTCTCTCCTATGGCCTGCGCGAGCCCCGGTGCAGCAGTGGTCAGACGCGCCTGCAGGGAGACGAGTTCCAGCTCCTCGCGTTGTTCACCGGCAGCACGATCCCACGCGTCCAACGCTGCATTGATGCCATCGAAGTCCGCGTCGTGGAAGGCTCGTGCCAGCGCACGTCCTTCGGGCGAGGCTCCCCCGGAGATCTGGCCCCGCACGTACATTCCGATGGATTCGAGCCAGTTCTTGCTTGCTTCCGCAGTGCCCGTTGCGGCGATGGAACGGGCCGATTCGGCAGTGGATCGCGCCTGTTCGACACTCGTGATCCGTGGCGCACCGGGGTGGACATCGCGTAACGCCGATTCGACGTCTCGCACCCGGGCTACGAGGCTGTCGACGATGGCGCGGTCCCGGTCGATGAAGGCGAGGGTACCGACAGCGCGGCTGCGCGACTCGTCGAGCTCGATGTCTATACCTAGATCGTGGAGGACGACCCGCGCAACCCGGATCGCCTCGAGCACACGGAGGTGTTCGGCGACGATGCGCACTGTGTGGGCGGTGGTAGCCGCGACGCCGTCGACGGTCGCCGGCTCACCCAGCGCCTCGACTGCAGATTGCTCGTCGCTCCTCCGGAACCGGGTGAAACCGGTGCGCCACGTGTCCCCCGCCTCCAGCTTGCGGGCGAGCGCGTCGTACGTCGCGAAGGCGAGCTGTCCCGTCACCGGCGTCTCCACCGAGCTGGCACCGACGATCCGATCGGCCTCCTGCGCGGCCTGCACGAGCCCTGCGAGCTCGGCGGTCTTTCCCCACAGATGCTGCGCCCTCCCCGACAGGACGTCGTCGGCGACGCGCTGGATTCGAGGGTCGAGCCGATCTGCATCCTCCAGAGCACCCTGCAGTTGTTCGCACAGGTCTCGGATACGACCGAGCGCTTCGAGGGATGCACCCTCGAGTATCTGAGGCAACCCCTGCAGCTCACCGTTTTCCGTGCCGTTCGATGTTTGCGAGACGGCAGCGCACGCGTACTGCAGTTCCCTCTGGGTGGGGAGGGACAGTTCCGGGAAGCGTTGGTGCCGACGTCGCGCGCGCTCGACGCTCGACCGCTGATGGAGCGCATGGAGAGTGACGAGTTCGTCGACCGTCAGGGGCGGGGCATCGGTGAGGAGAGGTGCAGGCAGCCACCCGTACCTGGATACGTGCGCTCGGACCCGTCGGACGATCGACGCAGCCGTCCCCTCGTAACCGGCGGCGACCTCGGTGTGGACTACCGTCTCCTCCGCTCGCGCCTGCCGGATCTGTTCCATCAGCGTCGCTCGACGGTCCAGTGCATCGTTACGTTGCGTGGTGAGCTCGTCGATGCGTTCCTGCGCGCGTCGCACGCTGAATTGCGCCTTGCGGATGGCGATTTCGCTGACGCTACGGGTGAGTTCCGCAGTTCCGCCATGCACCGGGTCGGTCACGGCCACGCACAGTTCCTGCAGTTCGGGCGGAAGCTTGTCTCGGAGTACACGCAGCGCCTGAGCCTTCTCGCTGGTGACCAGCACGCGCTGGCCACGCGCGAGCAGCGCCGCCACGATGTTGGCGATGGTGTGGGTCTTGCCCGTGCCCGGTGGGCCTTCGACCACGACGCCGCTGTCGCCGGCGAGCCGGTCGATGATGTCGCGCTGCTCTTCGTTCGCGGGCAGCGGGAGCAGCTGCTCGCCGGTGAATGGGGCCGACGACGTGCCGGTTCGGTCGAGCCACGCGACACGGTCGGCCGGTTCGATCGCTTCGACGAGCTGTGCCAGACCGAGCGGCACCGGGCTCGACTCGTCGGCGACGGCCTCGCTCATGCGGTTGTAGTACTCGATGAGCGCAGACGCGCCGCGTTTACGCAGAACCAGGGCGGGGGACGGTGTCAGGAACGCGGCGGATGACGGAGCTTCACCGGCATGGTCGACGACATCGACGCCGACGGTGAGCGCGCGGTCGGCCCAGCCTTTGAGAAACACCCGTACCGCGGGGTCGACCGGCGACGCAACCTGCGTGACGAGGAACGCGTGCAGATTGCGGGTACTGGACGGATCGAACACCCCCAGCCCGGTGAGCAGCTGAGTATCTTCGAGCGACGGGCTCGCGTCGGGATTCAACCGGACCAGCAGGTCGCCGGACTCCGCATGGCGTTCGACGAGGGTGGACTGCGTGATCAGGTGAGTGAATACCCGCTCCCCCGCAACATCAGCGGGGAGCTGCAACAACCCGGATGCGACGACGAGCTCCAGCGATTCGGGTTGGGCTTCGAGGTCGAGCATCGCGCGCTGCAGGAATGTGTAGGCCTGCGACGCGGGGCGGCGTTCGCGGTCGACGGCAGCCCACGCCCGCCATGCTGTGAGCCAGGTATCGAACCCGTCGATGTCGCCCGCCAGCGGGTCGAGAGTCGGTTCGACTGTGGAATCGTCGATCGCCCCCTGTACATGCGCCGCGAACAACTCAGGAGGGCGCGGTGGGTCTTCGAGCTGGACACGCCGTGCGCGGAGAACAACATCGCCTGCTGCTGCATCCGGACTGAGAGCGACGTCGAGGTTTCCCTCGTTGAGGGACATCACGGCACGGTGCTTGCCGAGAACTCGGACGGGTGTGCTGCGGGCTTTGACGAGCTCGGACAGGAAAGTGAGCAAGCGTTGCACACGATCCCTCAATTCGGGATCGTTCTCCTTCAACTCGACACCCACTCCACCCACCCTGCCTCCACCCGCCCTGCTTCCACCCGCCGACGGAACGGGCAGTACCACCTTAGAGCTTGTGGCAGGAGAACTGCGCGAAGCAGGTCGACGCAGCTGCGAGGTGAGGGATCCGAGTGAAGTGTTCGGCACGACGTTCGTGGCGGGCCCTCAGCCCCTCGACCGCACCTCCGGCCGACAGTCTCGCACCCGCCCCGCTACGCTCCAGCTCATGACTGAGCCGACCTCGACCTACACCAACGTGACGCTCGACCCCCGCGCCAACGTCTACTTCGACGGCGCGTGCGTCAGCCACACGTTCCGGCTGGCCGACGGGACCCGCAAGACGGCCGGCGTGATCCTGCCCGCAACCCTGAACTTCGGCACCGACGCTCCCGAAGTCATGGAATTGCACAGCGGCGCCTGCCGAATCCGGCTGGCCGGCAGCGAAGACTGGACCTCCTACCGCGCCGGCGACAGTTTCTCGGTGCCTGGCAACTCGTCATTCGACATCGAAGTGACCGAAGCCGCCAGCTACGTCTGTCACTACGGGTGACCACAACCCACCTTCCGAACCGAACGCTCTCACCGAACCCCTTACTCGGCGAGGGCGTTGGCTCGCTCAGCCAGGTTCACCGTCAAGGCTTCATATCAACCCCATATCGGTGCCACCTATTCGCTCGAACCCGTTCCAGCGCAGCCTCGGTCCCCAGCTCGGTTCGATACTCCGGATTCTCGAAATAGAACAGCAACAGCGCATAGAGAAGCACCGGATCGACGGGATGCTTGTGGCAATACACTTCGATCATCGGCATGGGCGGCAATGCATCCCACCCGAAACCCCGGGGCATTGTCGTACGTCGCTCCCACTGGGCTGCAGGGTGCCCGAGAAGCACGATCGCCCAGTTGATGAGTGCCGCCGGCCTGACCACCAGGATGGAGTGCCATTCCAATGTCGACTCCAGGCTCCAGCCTCGTTGGTGGATTACGCTCGGCGTCAGCACCGGCCGTCCACAGCGAATTCTTCCGACCAGCATCATTGGAAGGAAGCATCCCGCAACGCATCCCAACCCGGTCAGCATGATGCCGACCACGATTGTTCCTCCCCCACCGCCGTGACGGAAAATGTCGGCCGCAGCCGAGAGGCAGAGCGCAGCCGCCGCGAGGAAGAACATCGCCACCGATGAGAATACGATCCGCGACTGTTCGATGACAGTCGCCGACACACCGTTCCACTCCATGGTGCGAATCGAGCCCATCCGATTGCTGCGCGCATTCGCCACGACGGGCATCAGAATCACGCTGAGGAAGAAGCAACTGAACAAGACTCCGTATTTCGCCATATATGGATCACCGACCACAAGTCCACCTGCAGCAATGAACAGCGCCGGGAGGGCAAACACCGTCAGGGCGGCCACCGAAAGCACCAGGCGTCCTGTCCACCTGCGCGCCGACCATTCGATCGGCCGCGAGATCTGATCAGAAGAGTGCATCCGGGATACCTTCCACCACATCACCGACGGCTGCCCCAGCATCGGCGACCGCGTCGAATCCCGCCGAACGGCACAGCCCGCTCAATGGGCTTGTCCGTCGCGGTGATCCTGTGACTGCCTCGACCCGCGGCGGATAAGACATCGGCGGAATTCCCCCCGCAGAAATACTCACAAGCCCCCTACGTCCCGACCACCGATCCCCATCGGCCCCCCGCCCGGATACAGGCGCCAAGAGTAGCGCACCGTGCCACCCTGCCAGTCCGGCACACCGTCACTGGTCGAGCCGTGGATTCCAGCGCGAATACGGCAGCGAGATCCTCCACCGGTGGCCGATACTTGTTCCCGCAACCACCGACAGGAATGCGCGTTCCCGGCGCGACTTCTCCGATTCACCCCTCGTCGAAATGAAGAGGGCTCGCCCATTTCTGGTGGCGTTGTTCATTCCCAGTTCCGGTACGTCCCTCCCGTCCTCTGGGGGCCGATGATCGAAGTCGCACTCTGCGGCCCAATCGGTCGACCGAAGCGTAATGCCGACCGCTCCTAGTCGTCGCTCTCCACATCGACCCCGTACCGCACCGCCAGTGCGCCGAGGTCGTCGTCGTATCCCTGTCCCACGGCCCGTACGCGCCACTTCCCTGCGCGCCGATAGATTTCGGCGAGCACCATGGTGCGTTCGGTGGTTCCGGCGTCGAGGACGAAGGTCGCCGCGACACCTTCGTCGCTGTCGATGCTGACGGAGACGGCGCCGAGATCACCGAAGGTGCGGTCGCCGTCGATCGCGGCCGCGATGGCGATGCGTTCGCATTCCGCGGGCAGCGACGCGAGATCGAGGCGCACGCATTGTTCGCTGCTGCCGTCGATGGTCAGTTCCACGACGCCGTCGTCGTAGAGCGGGTTGTTGTAGAAGACGAAATCGTCGTCGGTGTCGACCTTTTCGTCGTCTCCGAGCAGAAATGCGACGATGTCGATGTCGAATTCGTCTCCGGCGGATTCGGCTTTCCAGGCGATGTTCACCGACCACGACTGGATCTTCTCGGGCAGGTCGATCACCTCGCCGAGCGACAGCACCGGAGCGGTCAGTCGTGCTTCGGTCCGCATGTGCGGTGGGACGACGCCCTTTTCGACTGCCGCGTTCACGTCGTCGGGGGTGAGGACGGGAAGTTCGCGTTGCACGACTCGCGGCATCCTCTTGTCCGATTCTCCACCGTCGAGGATGAGGGCGTCGGTGACCGCGGCCGTGAAGTTGAGGGCCGGTCGAGCGCCGAGTTGAGTGATGCGCGAACGCATCAGCACTCCTTCGAGGTGAGTACCGCCCAGTAGCAGCACCTTTCGTCCCGACCACAGCTTCGGCGCGTGTCCTTGCAGAGCCCAGTTCTGTGCCGGCGATGTCGCCTGAGGAACAGGTGCGGTGAGAACCTGGGGTGTCTCGACCGTCGTCTCCACCTGCGGCACCACGTCGATGACGGTCGCCACCTTCGGCTCGCCCGGAACGACGCGTGTCAGAAGTTCGTCGAGCTGCTGTTCGCTGATGACCGGAATTCCCTCGGCCATGGCCTTGCGTACCTTGGTGGTCTGCACGACGGGGTCGTTGCACACGACAACGCTGGTCTGCTTGCTGACCTGGTTGAGGACGTCCAGACCGGCCTCGGTCATGCGGCTCGCGAGCGTCAGCCGCGGCGTGGCGGTGGACCCGCTGATCACCACCTTCATCCCCTGCACGAGGCCCGCTTCGGTGAGGCGGCCCGGGTTCTTCCAGGCGCACGTCACACGCGGGACCGAGTCCGGGTAGACCGACTTGCGGCTGCGACAGTTCATGACGGGCAACGGCAATTGCAGGTTGTCGGCGAGACCGGCGCTGCGCAGGAAGATCTCGGACAGCACGCGTGCGTCGTCGTACGCGTCGTGTTCCTGGAGCTGCTGCACCTGCCAGTGCTGGGCCAGCGTGGAGAGCTTGTAATTGGGAACATCGAGTTCGAGACGCCGCGACAACGCCAGCGTGCAGAGGCGCTGCTGCGCCGGCAGCGACTTGCCGGCGCGCCGGAACTCGGCGTCGAGAAATCCGTAGTCGAACGACGCGTTGTGCGCGACGACCGTCCCGCCGTCGAGGATATCGGCGAGTTCGGCGGCGATATCCTCGAACCGCGGGGCGCCGCTCAGTCGCTCGCGCGTCAGGTTGTGGACGTGCACGGGGCCCGGATCGCATCCCGGATCGACGAGCGACGAGAACTCCCGCTCGACCGATCCGTCCTCACGCAGGGCCAGTGCAGCGACGCTGAGTACCCGGTGCGCGTTCGGCCGCAGACCCGACGTCTCGACGTCCACTACCACCCAACGATGGTCGCGGGGCAGCGTCACGCGCCCGCCTGCATGCACACGCACATCGCTCACGTCGACCCTCCGAATGTCCTCGCGACCGAGTCGCATCCCGGCACAAACGCACATTCTGAACGGAGTGTCCGACACGTTGTACACCGCCCCGGATTTCTGTCGACGCCTGTAACGCCTCCACGGAATCGGTCGATATGCCTCTCCCGAATACATCGAATCGGGTCGACAGACGGGGCTGAGCAGCAGTTTCACGGTGCCGCCCCGGCGACTGCGTCGTCATTGGTGACGACCGGTAATTCGCGCCCACCTCGTGCGACCGGTCGCAGAGTCCACTGTGGATTGTCAGCACGCACGTCGCCCAATGTTCGGATTCCCCGCCGAGACGTGTTCCGGATAGTGTCGCCACGTGTCGACGCAAACCGGGAACATCGCAAGCGAGTCGAGAGACTCGAACCCCCGCCACCTCTCGGTCTTCGGCCTCGACTTCGTCGGTCTCGTCGGCGCTCTGTTCTTCTTCGCGTGGAGTCTGAGTCCTTCGCTTATCCCCCGTGAGTGGTTCTACCAGGGCTTGGTCAGCGGCGTCACGAGCATCATCGGTTACGGCATCGGGGTGCTCGTCGCGTTCCCGGCGCGACGGTGGATCGCTCCCCGGCTCACCTGGTGGCGACGGCGCCATACCGCCCGGATCATTGCGCAGGTCGTGGTGGCGATCGCGGCGACCGCCACACTGATCGGAAGTTTGCTGTTCGCGGCGGATTGGCAGAATCAGATCCGTGCGCTCATGGGCATCGAGACCACGACGGGATTCGCGTATCTGCGCACCGGACTGGTCAGTGTCGCGATCTTCGCCGCCGTCCTCTACATCGCGCGCGGGTTGCGTTGGATCGGACGACGATTCGCGGAGTTCCTGGCAAGGCGGCTGCGGGTTCCGGTTGCGGGCGCGCATGTTCTTGCGCCGGTGATCCTGACGGTCGCTGCGATCGTATTCGTCGACGAGGTTCTGCTCGCTAGTAGTTCGACCGCGGCGCGCATTGTGTTCGCCGGCGACAACAACAGCACCGATCCCGGAGTGGAACAGCCGCTGGAGCCGGAGCGGTCGGGCAGCGCGGCATCGCCGTCGTCGTGGGAGAGCCTCGGACGTCAAGGACGTACGTTCGCGGACGGCGGTCTACGCGCCGACGAACTCGCGGAGCTCAACGGTGCACCCGCACTCGAACCGATCCGCGTGTATGCGGGGCTCGAAGCGGACGGCACCACCGAAGAACAGGTGCGGTTGATTCTCGACGAACTCGACCGCACCAAGGCCTGGGAGCGAGAAATTCTCGTCGTATCCGGAACAACGGGTACAGGGTGGATCAACCCGGTCGCCGCCGACTCGATCGAGATGATCCACAACGGCAACTCGGCGATCGCCGCGATCCAGTATTCGTTCCTGCCGAGTTGGATTTCGTTCCTCGTCGACGGTGCAGCGGCCAAGGCCGCAGGCGATGCGCTCATCACCGGCGTGCACGAGCGGTGGCTGCAACTTCCGGAGGAGCAGCGTCCGAAGCTGCTGGTCTACGGCGAGAGCCTCGGCTCACAGTCGGCCGAAGCCGCTTTCGACGACCTCGCCGACATGCGCCACGACATCGACGGTGCCTTGTTCGTCGGCCCGCCGAATTCGAACCGGCTGTGGGGCAGCATCGTCGCGCACCGTGATGCCGGCTCCCCCGAAGTCCTCCCGGTATACGAGGACGGGGTCGCGGTGCGGTTCGCCTCCGATATTCGGAATCTCGAATCGATCGAGGGACGGTGGGAGGACCCCCGGGTGCTGTATCTGCAGCATGCGTCCGACCCGGTGGTGTGGTGGGGACCGGGGCTGCTGTTCGAGCGACCCGCCTGGCTCGCCGAAGCACCCGGCGCGGATCGGACACCGTCGATGCGGTGGTATCCGATCGTCACCTTTGCGCAGGTGGCCGCCGACATCATGGTCGGCACGTCACCGCCGGTCGGGCACGGGCACAACTACGAAGATCTCATTCCCTACGGATGGGCTGCGGTGTCGGCTCCTGAGGGCTGGACATTCGCCGACTCTCAGCGGATCGCCGAAGCCGTCGACCGATTGCATGATTCAGAATGAGAATAATTGCGCCACAACATATTCCGAGTAGCGGAATACCGACAGCGCTCGAATCGCCGAAGCGCCACGCCCGCGCGTGGTTGCCGCCGAGACGCAGATTTCACCCGAGCATTTAACCCTTCCACGTCGCCGGATCATTTCTCTGCGGGAAAAGAGTGGTAGAACACGAAAAGCATGGAGAAGGCTTTCCCCTTCCGATGAAAGCGATCGCCGATGACCTCTACAACGGATGCACCGCCCGCAAGCTCCGAACCCGACGACGCTGCGCCGCCGCTCACGTCGCGGCTGGGCGCCGGAACACTGCGGTGGCTCGCACGATTCCACCCGGTCGGTCTGGCGATGGCACTGCTCTTCTACTGCTGGTCGCTGTCGCCGTCGCTGCTGCCGCGCGCGTGGTACCTGCAGGGCGTGGCCACCGGCATCAGCGTGGTCACCGGCTACGGCATCGGCGTACTCCTGGCGTGGGCGGTACGCAAGTGCGGCTTCACCGCGAACTGGTCGCCGACGCTGAAGAAGGTGGGGTGGTATCTGCTCGCCGCGGTCGCCCTGGTGATCGTGCCGACGTTCCTCGTCCTCGGTTCGTGGTGGCAGGACATCAGCCGCGAACTGGTCGGCGTCGAGCGCGGGAGCGGCTGGGCCTACGCCGGGGTGCTGGCCGTCTCCGTCGTCGTCGCGCTCATCCTGTTGCTCGCGGGGCGTGGTCTGCGCGTCGTCGCCCAGGCCCTCACCCGACTCGTCGTCCGGGTTCTCCCGGTGCAGGTCGCGCGGGCCGTGAGTGTCGTGGTGGTCGGACTTGTCGTCCTCACGGCGGTCGAAGGATTGTTGTCGGCGGAGATCGCGCGGATCGCCAACGGATCGGCGATGGTCGTGGACGAAGGCACTCCCGACAACGTCGTGCAGTCACAGGCGCCCGAACGTTCCGGGTCCGATGTGTCCTTCGAACCGTGGGATTCGCTGGGTCGTGAGGGACGCACGTTCGTTGCCGGCGGTCCGAGTCCGGAGGACATCACTGCGGTGACGGGCGAACCGGCCCTGATGCCGATCCGGGTCTACGCGGGCTACCGGTCGCTGGACACCGTCGAGGCGCACTCCGACGTCGAGCAGATGGACGTCCTCGCGGCTCGCGTCGTCTCGGAGCTCGAGCGCACCGGAGCGTTCGAGCGCGACTACCTGGCGGTGGCAACCACGACCGGTCGCGGATGGGTCAACCAGGATGTCGCGGCGAGTCTCGAGTTTCTCGCCGGTGGCAATTCGGCGATTGCCGCGATGCAGTATTCGTTCCTTGCCAGCCCATTGGCGTTCCTCGCCGACCGGGTCTCGCCACGCAACGCCGGCCGGGCGCTGTTCGAGGCGGTGTACGACAGTTGGAGTGACCTCGACCCCGCCACCCGCCCGAAACTGCTCGTTTTCGGTGAATCTCTCGGATCGTACGGTGGCCAGTCGGCGTTCTCCGGAGCGCAGGACATGATCACCCGCACCGACGGCGCCCTCTGGGTGGGGACACCGAATTTCTCGGAGCAGTGGCGCCGCATCACCGATTCGCGCGATCCGGGTAGCCGAGAAATCCTCCCGGTGATCTACGGCGGCCAGAATGTGCGCTTTGCTTCGACTCCCGCCGATCTGTCCGATCTCGAAGGTCTCCGTGAGTGGGAGTTTCCCCGCGTCGTGTACTGGCAGCATGCCAGCGACCCGATCGTGTGGTGGTCCAGCAGACTCGTCCGACACCGACCGGATTGGCTCAGAGAAGAGCGTGGCGCCGACATCGACCAGGGAATGTCGTGGATTCCGTTCGTCACGTTCTGGCAGGTGACGCTGGACATGGTGTTCGCCGCCGAAGTTCCCGGCGGGCACGGCCACGCCTACACGAACGAGGCGGTGTACTTCTGGGCCGACATTCTCGGAATCGAGGACGAGGCACGCACACAACGCATCTTCGACGCATTGGCGTCGGGCGACCGGTAAACCCGATTCACGGAATGGTGAGCGCCGGTACCGCCGCAGGATTACCCGAAACCGTTCCGCTGTGATTGGCCGCAGCGAGGTCCCACGCGGTCTGCCTCGGTGCGACACCGTCGAGGGACCATTGACCGAGCAGCAATGCGACCTTGCTCAGCATTTCGGTACGCAACCGCAGGAACGAGTCCTCAGGGTCGGTACCGACCCGACCGAGCAGTACCCACCAGGCCCAGGCGACCGCGCCGGCATTGGCAACGAAGTCGGGAACGACCGGAATGCCCCGGCCGATCAGGACCGCCTCGGCCTGCGGGGTCGTCGCGGCATTCGCGGCCTCGACCACGACTTTCGCGGCGACCTGGTCGACGTTGTCGGTGGTGATCGCATACGAGATCGCCGCCGGGACGAAAATGTCTGCCGCAGTGGCGATCACCGCCGCACGCGGCAACCGCTGAATATGTGAGGGGACACGGGAGCGGTCGATTTCGCCGTAGCCGTCGCGCAGGTCGAGCAGCGCGGGAACGTCCAGCCCGTCGGGGCAGTACAGTGTGCCGAGCGCGTCGGCGACCGCAATCACGCGCATCCCGGCCTCGTGCAGATACCAGGCCGCGCCGCCGCCCATGGTGCCGATGCCCTGGATTGCCACCGTCGTACCGGCCGGATCCCAGCCGCAGGCGTGCACCGTCCCGATGCAGGCCTGCGCCACTCCGTAACCGCCGATCACATCGCCCAGCAGAAAGCCGCCGGGCACCGGGACGTTCAACGCGTCCCGGACCCTGCGCAGAGTCCGCTGCGGATCCTGCGCGCGGCTGATCGCAGCGTGGTAGGACTGCTGAAGGCCGAGTCGGGCGAAGACGTCGTCGAGCAGATGCTGCGGCACCCCGAGATCCTCCGCGGTCACCCAATGCGCGGCCAGCCACGGGCGCATCGCCTGACAGAACCGCTCCAGCACACCGACCGCTCGCGGGTCTTTCCGGTCGAAGTCGATGCCGCCTTTCGCGCCGCCGACGGGCACGTCGAACACCGCGGTCTTGGCTGCCATGCCCCTGGCCAGATCCTCGACCTCCGACATCGTGCAGCCGGCCCGCATCCGGGTGCCGCCGGTGGCCAGGTCGGACACCAACGTGTGCACGACAAGGAAGCCATGGGCACCGGTGACCGGATCACACCAAGTCAGGCGAAGCAGGGGCTCACCGCTGCGCACGGTCGCCACATCGGCGCGACCCCGCGTCGCAGGGTTCTCACGGTGGTCATGCTGTCGGGGGTCGGGGGTGCGTCCGAACCCACGTTCCGTCGTCGAGGTCATCTCGATCTACCCCCCGTCGTCCTCGGAAAATCATCGTCGTCACGACCACTCGGCCAATGACGCCAGCGTGCGCGCGCCGGTGACGGGGCGTCCAGTTACGAATCTTGAATGGTTGCGTTCACGCTTCCTACACAGCGCGACGCGGACGGGTTGGCCGACTCGGAACGGGTGCCTAGGCTTGCGCCATGGAGCTGTCTCTGCGCCGGTTGCGGATGCTTCGGGAGTTGCACCGCCGAGGCACCGTGACGGCTGCCGCGCTGGCCTTGCACTACACCACTTCCGCTGTGTCGCAACAGCTCACCCAGCTCGAACGCGACGTCGGGACAAAGTTGTTCGAGCGACGGGGCCGGCGGGTGGAGCTCACCGAGAGCGGCCTGCTCCTCGCCGAGCACGCCGAGGAGATCCTCCGATCGGTCGAACGCGCGACGACTGCTCTCGAGCAGACGCAGAACCGGGTCACCGCCCGACTGACCATCGGCGTATGGGCGTCCGTCGCCGCAAGCCTGGTACCGAGTGCACTGACCTTGCTGGCCGCCGAACATCCCGGCATCGAAGTGCGGACGAAAGAACTCGCGCCGGAGGACACCGCGGACGCAGTACGCGACGGCTCGCTCGATTTCTCCTTCGTCATCGACTATTCGGGCTACCCGATGCAGTGGGACCCGGAGTTGACCCGGGTCGTGATCGCGGTGGAGCGACTACACGCAGCACTGCCTCCGGGAACGGTGTCCGCCAAAACCATGGCGCTGGCGGACCTGGCCGAGCATCCCTGGGTTCTTGCCGGACCCCGATCGCATTTCGGCCGCGCCGTGCGCCTGGCCTGTCAGCGTTGCGGATTCGAACCCCGGATCAACCACGAGGTCGGCGAGCAGGCGACCGCACTCGCGATGGTCGCCGCCGGCCTCGGAGTCACGCTCGTCTCCGATCTCGGACTGACGCTGAGCCCGCCGGGAGTGGACG
>NZ_JAUZMZ010000105.1:0-17248 GCF_036327435.1 Rhodococcus chondri
GAACGAGGCCCTGCCCGCCGATCCGTACGGCTTCGAGTCCCGACCCCTCCGAACCGCCGCAACGAAGTAAGGGCCCGCCAGCGATGCTGTCGGGCCCTTACTTCGTAGCGGTTGTCTCTCCGCCTGACCGGAGTCAGGAACTCGGAGCGGTCTCGACACTCCGGGTAATCGATTGGTCCTGCGTGGTCGACGCGGTGTCCGATGCCGACGCAGTCGTCGTCGGCGGTTGCGGCACCGTCGTGACGGTGGACTGCGTCGGCGGGGGTGTACCCGTGTTCGTCTCCGGAGCAGGCGCCGGACTGGTCGTCGGTGCTTCGGTGGGGGGCGGCGCGTCGAGAATCGTAGGATCCACCGGGGACGGTGCCGGCGAAGTCGGTGCCGGTGCCGGTGCCGGTATCGGCGAACCGTCGGGCGACGAGACGGGGGGAACGACGGTCGCCGGCGGAGTGCCGGGAGCCTGCGGCTCCTGCGGTGCCGGCGGCGCGGCCGGAGCGAGGGTCGGAAGCACGGGCGGGGGCGGCGGGGGCGGGAAGATCGGGGGTGGAGGAGGCAGGCTCGGGAGCCCCAGCTGGTTCAGTTCGCTGGAGAGCCGCTGCAGCCAGTCACCCAGTTCGTCGCGTTGACCGGCGTCGATGACAGCTGTGGACCGCGCCTCGGCCGATTCCAGCAGCTCCTGAGCGCCCGTGGTGTTTCCGTCGGCGATCATCTGTTCGGCCTGCTGAAGCGTCGACGTCGTGTCGATCCGCGCGACGGTCGACTCGGCCTGCTCGCTGAACACCACCGATTTCACGCCCCACAAGGGGTCGCCGGGTTCGGCACTGTAGGAGACGGCCGCAGCACCCCCGAGAGCGGCCACGATGAGCGCTGCCGCCCCGGCGATCGGGCGGAGGAGTCTGAGCTGAGTCTTCGATCGAACACGCCGAGTCGCGAGGGACTCACGCGCACCGAGTTCGCGATTGACCGCGGCGACGACCTCGTCGAGATCAGGCCCCGCAGGGAGCGGCTCGGCCAGAATCTCCGCGCGCCAACCGGCGAGCAGTGTGGCGAGTTCGTATTCCTCGGCAGATCGCGTTTCTACCGGTCCATCGCCCGAGATCGCATCGATGAGGGCGTCATCGCGGCGTACTGCGGCGATGTCCACGGGGGTGCCGTCGTCGGGGAGATCTTCGGCGTAGTCCCCCGAGTCGCGCTTTCTACCCATTCCGCTCACCTGCCCTCGTCACTTCCTTCTTCAACTTGGCAATGGCTCGATGCTGAGCCACTCGTATCGCACCTGCGGTACTGCCGACCGCGGCGGCCGTCTCTTCGGCCGACAACCCCATCACCAGACGCAGCACGAGGATTTCGCGCTGCTTCTCGGGAAGCGTGCCGAGCAGCTGTTTCATCTGCCGACTCGTCTCCGAGTTGAGTGCGTACTCCTCCGGGCTGTCGTCCAGCGACATCACCTCGGGAACATCTGCGACCGGATCCGCCCGATTCCGGGCGGCACTGCGGTGCGCGTCTGCAACCTTGTGAGCAGCAATGCCGTAGACGAACGCCATGAAGGGGCGCCCCTGGTCCTGATACCGCGGTAAAGCAGTCATCACAGCCAGGCACACCTCCTGCGCAACGTCGTCTGCGGAGAGCTGGCCGCGCTCCGCAGATCCGACCCGTGCTCGGCAATACCGAACGACCAAGGGCCGAACTCCTGCTAGAACTCGAGCGAGAGCAGCCCGATCGCCCTGCGCAGCCGCAGCAACGGCGGAGTCCAACTCCTCACCCATAACAGTCATCGATTGCGCATGTCCTGACGTTACAAGTGGCACTTCCCCCGGGCCGGGCGTGCTTCCACCTGGCAGTGGAACACCTCAAGACTAACGACCCCGCCCGACAGACCGAGGGCACCCCGCACCGAATTACGGTCGGATCGTTGTCAATAGGCCACCGCGATGTCTCACCAGCGCCGCGCACTCGTCACGCACAGCCGTCGCCCCCTCGTCTTGTGTCAAGCCGGTGACGAGCATCGCCGCCGCCCACCGAAGCGGAACGAGTCCGTGATACGCCGCTCGGTCGGCCACCTCACCCGCGAGCGCCAGCGCCGGAGCGGGATCCGCATCGCCGGTGAGAGCGGCCGCCCTCAACAGGTCGGATTTCACCTGGTGTCGCACCGATCCGTAGGCGCGGGCATCCTCGGCGGCGCGGGCGGCGGCGCTGCAGGCGGACTCGAAGTCGCCGGACGCCAGTGCCGTCTCCGCGGTGACCCATGCGTGACGAATTCGCTGTCGCAGCATCGGAACACCGTCGGATCCAGGCCTTTCGGACTCGCTCAGCCGATACGCACAACGGTCCAGTAACCGTCGGGAGAGGGCGAGCCGACCACATCCGAGCGCGTCCGCGGCCAATCCGGTAAGTGCGTCGCATTCGGCTTCGGAGAGCCGGCGGATGGTTGCCACGTCGTGCGCAGCCACGTTGCGTCCGGTGCGGGCCCCCGCAGCAAGCGCGAGCGCCCGCCCGTCGAATGTCGCAGCTTGCCGATGCCGACCCAGCTGACGCCACAGGGAAGCTTCGGTACTCGCCGCAAGGGAGGCCCATGCGCCGTCCGGGCCGGTGACGCGCCGGAATCGCGCCAACTCGGCGCGGGCGGCGCTGTAATAACCCTGCCCGCCCAGCGCCACCGCGCGCAGCCACTGTTCCTCACCGCTCCGAGCCGCAGGCAAGGGGTGCAAGCCCGGACTGGTTCCGAGAGCCGCGTCGGCGAGTACGCCCGGCGGGGCGGGAATGTCCTGCGGTGTTTCACTTGGTCGCGGCACCCGGGAATCATCGCATCCACGCCTCGTGGTAACACCACGGCATCCGGTCGGCGAGAAATACGCACCCACCGCGCAAGAACTCCCGAAGAATGAACAGGACAAGCGTCCAATTCGAGAACTTGAACATCCGGTTTAACGCATTGTTAATGAAATACATGCAGTTTGCATGTTTACCGTCGCGACTTCTGGGAACACAAAGGGACAACGAACAGTGAACAAGAAAGGAGTTTCTGCATCATAGGTGCAGCTCATGGAGTCAACCGCAGACCCTCGGCCGGTTCGGCGTTCTGGGAAATCGGGCACAGCCCGGGTCATAGCCAATCATGCGGCCGGCTCAAAGTAAATATTTCGTCGGTTAACTCTTGCTTTTCCTGTTATGGACTTGCCCACGTAAGAAAAGTATTGACGGGAATTCGTACCCGCTTTTACTGTGAACGAGCTTCAACGTTTAGATTGGGACGCGGACGGAATCACTTTCCGCACCACGGTTCGCTCGCCATCAGATGCGAGCACGCTGCAAAGGAGTGCTATATGCCTGCACCACACCACCTGCCCGGGCCCAATGCGGACCTCTGGGACTGGCAGATGCACGGCCGGTGTCGCGGTGCGGAGTCCTCCATGTTCTTTCATCCCGACGGAGAGCGGGGGCGCGCTCGCGCTCAGCGTGAAAGCCGCGCAAAGGAGCTGTGCCGCAGCTGCCCCGTCCTCACACAGTGCCGGGAGCATGCACTCGCCGTAGCCGAGCCCTACGGGATCTGGGGCGGTATGTCCGAGACCGAGCGCGAAATGTACGCGCGGCATCGCCGACGGAAGGTCGCCGTGTGAGGCGCGGCCCGACATCCCCGTCGCGACCGGAACGGATGTGAGCAGGTCCGGCAACGACGAAGCCCCGCGCGGAAGACTCCGCGCGGGGCTTTTGTCATGAGGTCCGGACCGGACCGGGATACCCGTGTCTAGTGGGCGTGCCCGTGGCCGTGACCGGCGTCGGCTTCTTCCTCACGCTTGTCGACGATGGCGCTCTCGGTGGTGAGGACCATGCGCGCGACCGACGCGGCGTTGACCACAGCCGAGCGCGTGACCTTCACCGGATCGATGACACCGTCGTCGATCAGATCGCCGTACGTGAGGGTCGCCGCGTTGAAGCCGTGTCCGCGGGTGCCTTCCACCACGTGTCCGACGACCACGGATCCGTCGAGACCGGCGTTGGACGCAATCCAGTAGAGCGGCGCCGTGAGGGCCGAACGGAGCACGGCCACGCCCGTTGCCTCGTCACCGGACAGCGAGTCCTCGAGTTCGGTGAGCACAGTGGACGCCTGGACGAGTGCGGAACCACCACCCGAGACGATGCCTTCTTCGATGGCCGCCTTCGCGGCGTTGACCGCATCCTCGACGCGGAACTTGCGTTCCTTGAGGTCGGTCTCGGTGGCTGCGCCGACGCGGATGACCGCGACACCGCCCGCGAGCTTGGCCAGCCGCTCCTCGAGCTTTTCGCGGTCCCAATCGGAATCGGTGGCCTCGATCTCACGACGCAGCTGAGCGGCGCGCGACTCGATGTCCTCGGCCGTGCCCGCACCGTCGACGATCGTGGTGGTGTCCTTCGTGACCACAACGCGACGCGCCGAGCCCAGCAGGTCGAGGCCGGCCTCCTTGAGCGTCAGGCCCAGATCGGAGTTGATCACGGTGCCCGCGGTCACGACGGCGAGGTCGTCGAGGAATGCCTTACGCCGATCACCGAAGTAGGGCGCCTTGACGGCAACGGCCTTGAGCGTCTTGCGGATAGCGTTGACCACCAGGGTGGACAGTGGCTCGCCGTCGATATCCTCCGCGATGATGAGGACCGGCTTGCCCGATTCTGCAATCTTCTCGAGCAGCGGCAGGAAGTCCGGCAGCGAGCTGATCTTCTCGCGGTAGAGCAGCACGAGGGCGTCCTCGAGCACGGCCTCCTGCGAATCGACATCGGTGACGAAGTACGGCGACAGGTAGCCCTTGTCGAACTGCACGCCTTCGGTCACGACGAGTTCGGTGTGAAGGGTGGACGATTCCTCGACGGTCACGACACCGTTCTCACCGACCCGGGTGAGCGCCTCTCCCACCATCTCGCCGATCTCCGCGTCACGCGAGGAGACGGTCGCGACCTGCGCGATGGCGTTCTTGCCCTCGACCGGGATCGCAGCGGCAATCAGGGCCTCGCACACCTTGTCGGCGCCCTTGGAGATGCCGATACCGAGGGAGATCGGGTTCGCACCCGCTGCGACATTCTTGAGCCCGGCCTTGATGAGAGCCTGGGCGAGCACGGTCGCGGTCGTGGTGCCGTCACCTGCGACATCGTTGGTCTTGGTCGCGACACTCTTGACGAGCTGGGCACCGAGGTTCTCGAACGGATCTTCCAGATCGATCTCACGGGCGATGCTGACGCCGTCGTTGGTCACCGTCGGACCACCGAACGCCTTGGCCAGGACGACGTGCCGCCCCCGCGGCCCGAGGGTGACCTTGACGGCGTCGGCGAGCTGGTCGACACCGCGTTCGAGTGCTCGGCGCGCGGTCTCGTTGAACTCGATTTGCTTGGACATTTTCTGCGACTACTCCTGGACTCGTATGTTCCACAACGGACTCCGCCCCGGGTCCGATTACGGGACTCCGGGGCGGAATGTTCGCGGCTTACTTTGCGACGACAGCCAGGACGTCGCGAGCCGAGAGGATCAGGTACTCCTCGCCGGCGTACTTGATCTCGGTTCCGCCGTACTTGCTGTAGATGACGACGTCGCCTTCCTTGACGTCGAGCGGGATGCGCTTGTCGCCATCTTCGTCCCAGCGGCCGGGCCGACAGCGACGACGGTGCCCTCCTGGGGCTTTTCCTTCGCCGTATCCGGGATGACGAGGCCGGAGGCAGTCGTCGTCTCGGCCTCGTTGGCCTGGACGAGGATCTTGTCCTCGAGCGGCTTGATGTTCACGCTCGCCACGATGAGCCCTCCACTTTCAGGGGTATTTGGGTCCGAGGCTCAGGACGTCCTCGGACTCGGGATTGTTCAGTCACCACGGTGACTCCGCGCGCCGCCCCGTCGTCGCGGGTGCCGGGCCAACGCTCGGTGTCACTAGCACTCTATACATGCGAGTGCCAGCGCTCAAGAGCAACGTCTGCTTACCCGTCCGCGTCCGCTCAGAGCGAACCTCACGCCTTCCATGTTACGGTTGGATAACGGAAATCGAGAGCGTTATCATTCGGTGACCTAAGGGGGTGCAGACCAGGCGCTCCGGGGTTCGATGATCGCGCACGAGAGGTAAACCATGCCCACGTCGCTAGGGATCTCCGTCGGAGCATCCGGTGTCGGCTCGGCTTCGATCGTCGATACAGCCGTCGGCCGCCACACCGAGTATCGGCGTCTGGCGCTCGAACCCGACCAGCATCGCGACCTCGGCGATCTCGTCTTCGACGCAATCTCACTCACCACGCGGATCGACGATCATCCCAAGCCGGAGACCATCACCGTCGCGTACCGCACCGACGAGCAGGCCGACGCGATTCGGGCCGCCGCAGTGCGAGAGGGACAGCTCGTTCGCCTCGTTCCCGAAACGACCGCGCTGTCGGCTTTCCTGCGCAGCCTGGAGACTCCCGTCCCGACCGGCGCCGCCGCCATCGCCGACGTCGGCGCATCCGGCATGACCGTTTCGGTTCTCGACCACAGGTCGGGCACGGTCCTGCGATCCTCACGGACCACCGAGATCAGCGGAGAAATCCTGGGGTCACGCATCTACGGCCATGTCCGGCGCGCCACGGACCGCATGCGCACCCGCATGCAGATCGATCCCGTCCTGCTCGCAGCACGCTGCCAGGGCGCACAGGAAGTTCTCACAACCGCCGACACGGCCCGGATCGACATCGGCGAAGCGGGTCCCGAGACATCGGTGACGCTGAACCGAGCCGACCTCGACACTCTCACCGCCGACCTTGCCGTGACCGCCGCGGAATTCGTGCAGCAGGTCTGCCGCGGGGCGCTACCCCGCCCTGGGTCGCTGACCCTGCTCGGAGGCGCTGCGGGCATGCCGTCGCTCGCCGCCGCACTAGGGGATACCTTCGACGGTCCCGTCGTGACCGTGCCCGAACCCGCGTCCGCGGCAGCGCAAGGCGCTGCGCTGCTCGGCGGTTCTCCTGAAATCTCGGGCTTTCCCCTCGTCGGAGTCACGGAGACACGGTCCGGCTCACGCATGCCGGGCGCGGTCGCCGTCGCATTGGTGGTAGCCGCGATCATCGCCGGCTTCGCCATGGAACGGTTCACCCCACCCCCCAACAACCCGCCGGTGTCCCCCGCCGGTACCTACGGGACAGTGCCCACGGAACAAGATCCGCCGGCGCCCACCGAAACCCGGATTCCGTCGCGCGACCCGGGCTCCTCTTCGGTCGACACACGCACCCCGGACGACAGCTACACCGCGCCGCTTCCGCTGTCGACCACCACGAGATCCCCGCACCGCGATACGCGCACCTCCGAGATGCCTCGACCGACAGTGACTCCGACACCGATCGACCAGGTGCCGACACCGGGTTCGATGCTCACTCCCGAGACCACGGAAGACGGCGATCCGACCCTGCCGTTCGTCATGCCATCCGAGCCGATTCGGACGGACCCCCCGCAACCGGATCCGACCGATCCGGCGGGCCCGACCACACCCACCGATCCGACGGATCCCTCCGACACGCCCGAGCCGACCGGGACGACAACGCCTGCGCCGAGCACCGAGACCTCATCTCTCGCACCGTCTCCGACGGTGCCCCCCACCACGACATCGCAGTCGGCGGCGCCGCCGTCGACCACCACGACCGGGTACCCCACCGTCACGGGCACGACGCTCGACAGCACTACGCTCGACGGCCCGATCTGAGACGCAAGCGCCGATCGACCCGACCCGCGCCGCTCAGGCCGGAACCTGGGACACCGACACCGGAAGACCGGGGTCGGTCACTACGGTGAGCGGCGACGGCTGCGCCCCACCCGCGATGAGGTGCGCCCCCAGCGCAGCAATCATGACCCCGTTGTCGGTGCACAACCTCGGACGCGGCACCCGCAAGGTCAGGCCGGCAGCGGCGCAACGTTCCTCGGCCAGCTCACGCAACCGGGTGTTGGCGGTGGCACCCCCACCGAGCACGAGAGTGTCGACACCGACATCTCCGGCGGCACGGACCGCCTTCATCGTCAACACGTCGGCAACAGCTTCCTGGAAGCCGGCCGCCACATCGGCGACAGGAACCGGATCACCGGCCCGCTGTTTCGCCTCGACGAACCGTGCCACAGCCGTTTTCAGACCCGAGAAGGAGAAGTCGTGACGCGCGTCGCGCGGCCCGGTCATCCCACGCGGGAAAACCACCGCGGTCCGGTCGCCCTCGCGCGCCATCCGATCGATTTCCGGGCCCCCCGGATATCCCAGCCCCAGTAGCCGCGCGACCTTGTCGAAGGCTTCGCCCGCAGCATCGTCCACCGTCGTACCGAGTTCGACGATCGGCTTTCCGATGTCTTCGACGTGCAGCAGATGCGTGTGCCCACCCGAGACGAGCAGTGCCACACACGGCGGCATCGGGCCGTGCTCGAGGGTGTCGACCGCGACATGCCCGGCCAGGTGATTGATCGCGTAGAACGGGACGTCCCATGCCGCCGCGTACGCCTTCGCCGCAGCCGCACCGACCAACAGCGCACCCGCGAGCCCGGGCCCGATCGTGACGCACACGGCGTCCGGTTTCGCGATACCCGCTGCCGCGAGCGCGCGACGCATGGTCGGAACCATCTCCTCGAGGTGTGCGCGGGAGGCGATCTCGGGGACCACACCTCCGAACCGGGCGTGCTCGTCGACGCTGGAAGCGACCTCGTCTGCGAGCAACTCGAGAGTCCCGTCGCCGACCCACCGGACGATCCCGACCCCGGTTTCGTCGCATGAGCTCTCGATCCCCATTACGGTCATGCCACCGGAAACCCGGGTCATCTTTCCCGCTCCTCTCGCCGATCCGGCCGGCGCATCGTGTACGCGTCTGCGCCGCTCGGCTGGTAATAACGTTTTCTGGTACCGACGGTTTCGAAACCTTCGCGGCGGTAGAGCGCGATCGCGGCATCGTTGTCGGTGCGGACCTCGAGGAACACCGGGCCGCCCCAGCGATCGGCAGCGCGCAGGAGTTCGGCGAGCAACGCGCTGCCGATCCCGCAGCGCCGCACGTCCGGGTCGACGCCGATCGTGTGGACCTCCGATTCGGGGTCCATTCCGGTGCCCAGGCGTGCGAGACCGGCGTAGCCGACGAGCCGTCCCTCGCTCCGCGCGGCAATGTAGTAATTGTGCGGCGACGACAACTCGGCACGGAAAGCATCCGCACTCCACGGATCGTCGCCCGGAAACAGACTTCGCTCGAGTTCTGCGCACCGCTGCACGTCGTCGGAGCGAAGCGCGTCGATGAGCACGCTCATTTCCGGCGATCCGCGGTCGCCACGGCGTCGGGCCGGCGCAGGTACAGCGGAACCAGCGGTTCGGGTACCTCGCGAGCGTGCAGCCGGTCGGCGGCGACCGAAACCAGACCCGCGACAGACGGAGTGTGCACCGCCACCGCCGGCAGGTCGAACAATCCGGTATGTGCCGGCGACCCGGCGACCCGCACCGAGGGCTCCGCGGTGACCTCGGCCGGTTTGTGAACTGCAGGACCCTCCACCCGGCAACCGGCCACGTAGCGCGCCCAGTACACCTCGCGGCGGCGCGCATCGGTCACGACGAGCAGGTTCCCCTCCTCGCCCGTACCGTCACGCTCGACGTCGGCGGCGATCGCATCGAGGCTGCACACCCCGTACACGGGGATCCCGAGCGCGTCGCCGAACGCTGCCGCCGTCGCCATTCCCACCCGCAGGCCGGTGAACGGGCCGGGACCGACACCGACGACGACGGCCTCGAGGTCTGCGGGTGCGTACCCGGCCTCCGTGAGGCATTCGAGGATCTGCGGAGTGAGGACCTCGGCGTGCGCACGAGGATTGTCTGTGACCCGGACGGCCAATGTCTCGATCCGAGCGGCGTCACCGTCGTCGCGGAGACGGACGAGACCGGAGGTCACGGCGGGTGTGGAGGTATCGACGGCGAGCACGAGCACGATTGCCCAGCGTACCCGCCGAAGCCGACGGTCACCCCACCCAGGCCCACTCCGCTCTGCGCACGTCGGATTCGGGATCGCGGCGCAGCCGCACGCGCAGGTGCCGATCGGTGAGCTGCTCGACGAGACCTTCACCCCACTCGACGACCACGACGGTGTCCGTCAGGTCGGTGTCGAGGTCGAGGGCATCGAGTTCGTCGAGCGAATCTCCGAGCCGGTACGCGTCGACGTGCACGAGACCGACGGGAGCACCGTCGGCGCGGGGTCCGGGGCGGTGTTCGCGAGCGATGACGAAGGTCGGCGATGTCACGCGTCCCTGCACCCCCAGACCGGCGGCGATCCCGCGAGTGAGCGCGGTCTTGCCGGCCCCGAGGGGACCGTCGAGCACCACCAGATCGCCCGCATGCAGCTGCGATGCGAGTCGCCGACCGAAGGCTTCGGTGTCCTCGACCGTCGGTAGTTCGATGCGTTGCGCGACTCCGGTGCCGTCCTCGCCGATCTCAGACAATGGCTGCCCGCCGCTTCGATACATCATGAGCGAAGGCGCGCTGGATCAGCCGGTCCAGCGCACGGTCGACCACCTCCGGAAATTCCAGCTGGACGAGGTGACCGGCGCCCCGCACACGCTTGAGCTCGGTGCCCGGCAGCGCAGCCGCCAGCTCTTCCGAACTGGAGAACGGGATCACCATGTCGGCGTCGCCGCACAGCACGAGCGTCGGAACCCGCTCGAGAACAGGAAGGGCTGCGGACTCGTCGTGCAGTTCGAGGGTGCGAAGGAAATTCACGATGGTGAGCACCGACGTCTCGTCGAGCATTCGATCGGACAGCTCGACCAGGCGTGGGGCGACCACCGTCCCGTACGAAGCCGCCCGCAGGATCGGTGTCACCACTGCGCGCGCCATCCCTCGGGCGTGCTGCACGAACCCGGGCGCGGTACGCGCGGCGTACCGGAAGGCGTCGATCACCGGGTTCTCGAGGTTGCGTCCGATGCCGGTCTTGCTGAGTCCGGCCGCGGTGGTGGCCAGCAGCCCGACACCGACGATGCGCGACTCGAACAGGTCGGGGCGCTGCGCGGCGAGGGCGATGGCGCTCATTCCGCCCATCGAGTGGCCGACGACGACGACGGGACCGCGCGGTGCGGTCGCGTCGATGACACTGCCGAGGTCGCGGCCGAGCTGGGCAATGGTGCATGATCGGGAATTCGACGAGCCGGATTCGCCGTGGCCCCGCTGGTCGTAGAACACCATCCGGACATCGCGTCCCCACCGTTCCTGCAGGTGGCGGTATTGCAGATGCCAGGATTGCATGCGCAGGCAGTAGCCGTGGACGAAGACGACGGTCATCGGCGACAGGGACGATCCGGCTTCGCGCACCACGAGCGGGACGCCGTCTTCGGTGTTGACGATCCGCGTGGGCAGACGCAGGATCGCGTCGAAGTCCTCGTCCCCGTAGATCTCGTGAGCAGGCATCCCGGCCGTTCGTACCGCATACAGACCCGCAGAAGACGCGAGCGTCAGCAGACTGGCACCCAGCAGACCCATTCTGCTCAGAACAGTCATCGCTCTCCGCCTCCTTCTCGACCGACATAGGTGCGAACGGTGCGTCCTCCCACACCGGTAACGATCTCGTAGTTGATCGTGTCCAGCATGGCAGCCCAGTCCTGCGCGCCGGGTTCTCCGTGACGACCGTCCCCAAACAGCAACGCGGAATCGCCCTCGTTTACTCCGCCGCCGTCGGGACCGAGGTCGACGACGATCTGGTCCATGCACACCCTGCCGAGCTGGGGACACCTGCGACCACCGAGTTGCACCTCGATGCGTCCGCTGAGGTTGCGGCGGACACCGTCGGCGTATCCGACGGGCAGCAATGCCACCATCGTGTCGCGCGGAGCCACCCAGCGGTGGCCGTAGGACACCCCCGATCCTGCAGTCACCTTCTTCACGAGCGCCACCCTCGTCCGCAGTGTCATCACCGGCCGGAACCCCAGATCTCCGAGCTCCGGGATCGGCGTCAGCCCGTATATCGCAATTCCCGGCCGAACCATATCGAATCGCAGGTCAGGGCGGGTAACAGTAGCGGCGGAGTTGGCCAGATGCACCACCTGCGGGGTCAGCGAATTCCGACGCAGATCCGTCACGGCTTCGCGGAGGCGATCGCGTTGCTCGGCGTTTCCCGGGTGGTCCGGTTCGTCGCCGTGCGCGAGGTGGGAGAACACCCCGCGCAGCTGCACCGCCCCCTCTGCCTGCGCACGGGCCAGGTCATCCACGAAGTCCGCCCACTCGTTGCCCGCGATCCCGTTCCGGTTGAGTCCGGTGTCGACCTTGGCGGCGACCATCGCGGTCACGCCGGTCGCCCGGGCCGCTGCCACGACCGCAGCGAGGTGCCGTGGAGACGACACTCCGATCTCGATTCCCTGGGCGATGGCGGGAGCGAAGTCCGCGTCGACCGTGTGGAGCCACGACAGGATCGGCGCGTCGATGCCCGCCGCGCGCAGCTCGAGTGCCTCGCCGAGCGTCGTGACACCGAGTTCGCGGGCCCCGGCGGCGAGGGCGGCGCGGGCTACGGGAAGGACCCCGTGGTTGTAGGCGTCGGCCTTGACCACCGCCATCACCGCCGCACCGCCGGCGAACTCACAGAGGCGACGAACATTGTCGGCGACCGCAGTCAGATCGATCACCGCCTCCGCCTGTGGAAGGGAGCGGAGTGCGGAGTTCTGGGTCGATCGGGCCGTGGTCACAGTCCATAATCCTGCCACTGTCCCGTTCCGGCCCCTTTCGTAGGTCGCGTGTCGAGAATCACGATTCGGGCAGGTGCGCCCGCAGGATTCGCACCGCGGCACCCAGATGTGCCTGGATACCGCTCGCGGCGATCGGTGCGGCGGCCGCGCCGCCGCGGGCAGCGAGATTCGCTGCGAGCGCGTGTGCCCGCGCGCCCGCTGCAGCCGCGAGATCGGGCGCCATACCCGACGACATCAGCGCGCCCACAACGCCGGCCAGCACGTCTCCCGCGCCTGCTGTCGACGCCCACGATCCGCCCGCATCGTTCACGAACACATGCCCGTCCGGGCGGGCGATGAGCGTGGCCCGCCCCTTGAGCAGCACGTGTACCTGCCAGTCCGCGGCGAGCGCTCGCACAGCGGCAACCCGGTCGGTTTCGGGCCGGTGACCGGTGAGCCGCGCGAACTCTCCCGCGTGCGGAGTCAGCAGGGTAGGCGCGGCACGATGCCGTACCAGCGACGGATCGCGGGCGAGCACGGTCAGCCCGTCAGCGTCGACCAGTACCGGAAGATCGGTGGAGAGCACCTCCCGGAGGGTGCGGGCGGCCTCGTCGTCCGTGCCGCCACCCGGGCCCACGACCCAGGCCTGTGCCCGGCCGGCCGCGGCGAACGAGGACGCCGCCACCACCTCCGGGTAGCGGGCCAGGACCTGCGCTGCCGCACTGCCCGCGTATCGCACCATGCCGGACGTTGCGGCGACCGCACCCCCGGAACACAGCACTCCGGCACCGGGGAAACGGTCGCTGCCGGCGACGATTCCGACCACGCCCTGGCTGTACTTGTCGTCGTCGGCCTCGGGCACCGGCCAGACCGCACCGATCTCGGAGGGCTCTGCCGCGACCAGATCGGCGGGAGGAAGTTCCAGACCGATGTCGACCAATTCGACCCGCCCGCACCTCGCGGCAGCCAGTGCGTGCACCGGCTTGTAGGCACCGAACGCGACCGTGACATCCGCGGACACGGCGGGCCCGTCGACCGCACCGGTGTCGGGATCGACACCGCTGGGTGTGTCGACGGCTACGACGGGGGCCGTGATCGCCTCGACAAGTTCCGCGGCGGCCGGCCGCAGCGGTCCACGCCCGGAAATCCCGACGATGCCGTCGAGGACGAGATCCGGGTCGCCGAGCCGGTGGGGAGCCGCCGATACGGCCCGCCCACCTGCGGACCGCAATGCCTCGAGTCCGGCGCGGTGCGCCTTGTCGGGCGCGAGCAGCAGGGCCGTCACCGCGACACCGCGCTTGCGCAGGAACGCACCCGCCCACAGGGCATCGCCGCCGTTGTCTCCCGAGCCGACAAGCAAACTCACCCGTCGTCCCGCCACTGCCCCGGTGCGGGTACGCAGTTCACCGGCCACGACACCGGCCAGCCCGTACGCGGCCCGCCGCATGAGCGTGCCCTCCGGCAACGCCGCCAGCAGCGGTGCCTCCGCGGCACGCACCTGCTCACACGAGTAGTAGCTGCGCATCGGTCCTCCGCTGTGCTCGGCGTGGGCTGTCCGGCTGCCGGGCCCTATTCGACGGTGACGGACTTGGCGAGGTTGCGCGGTTTGTCGACGTCGTAGCCGCGGGCCTGGGCGACCTCGGCGGCGAAGACCTGCAGCGGCACGGTGGACAGCAGCGGCTGCAGCAGCGACGGCGAGGCGGGAATCTCGATGAGGTGGTCGGCGAACGGGCGCACCGTCTCGTCGCCCTCCTCGGCGATGACGACGGTCACCGCGCCGCGGGCCTGGATCTCGCGGATGTTGCTGAGCAGCTTGCTGTGCAGCACCGCCCGGCCCTTCGGCGAGGGCATCACCACGATGACGGGCAGCCCGTCCTCGATCAACGCGATCGGGCCGTGCTTGAGCTCACCGGCGGCGAAGCCCTCGGCGTGCATGTAGGCCAGTTCCTTGAGCTTGAGCGCCCCTTCGAGCGCGACCGGGTAGCCCACGTGCCGGCCCAGGAACAGCACCGCCGGTGAGTCCGCCAGCTCCCGCGCGAGCCTGCGGACCGGTTCCATCCCGGTCAGCAACTGCGCGATCTTGTCGGGCATCGCGGCCAGATCCTCGTACTCGCGGGCCACCTCGTCCGGGTACTTGGTGCCGCGCGCCTGCGCGAGCGCGAGCCCGACCAGCAGGTTCGCGGCCATCTGCGCGAGGAACGCCTTGGTCGAGGCGACCCCGATCTCCGGGCCGGTACGGGTATAGAGCACCGCGTCGGCCTCGCGGGGAATCTGGGCACCGTTGGTGTTGCACACCGCCAGCACCCGCGCCTTCTGGTCCTTCGCGTGCCGCACCGCCTCGAGCGTGTCGGCAGTCTCCCCGGACTGCGAGATCGCCACCACCAGCGTCGACCGGTCCAGCACCGGGTCGCGGTACCGGAACTCGGAGGCCAGCTCCACCTCGACGGGCAGCCGCGTCCAATGCTCGATGGCGTACTTCGCGACCAGACCCGAGTGGTAGGAGCTACCGCACGCGACGACGAACACCTTGTCGATGTCGCGCAGTTCCTGATCCGACAACCGCTGCTCGTCGAGCACGATCCGGCCGTCGACGAAATGCCCGAGCAGGGTGTCGGCGACCGCGCCGGGCTGCTCCTCGATCTCCTTGAGCATGAAGTAGTCGTGGCCGCCCTTCTCGGCGGCCGCCAGATCCCAGTCGATGGTGAACGGGCGGGTCGGCACGTCGGTGTTGCCGTCGAAGTCGGTGACCTCGTACCCGTCTGCGGTGATGACCACCACCTGGTCCTGGCCGAGCTCGACCGCGTCGCGGGTGAACTCGATGAATGCCGCCACATCCGAGGCGATGAACATCTCGCCGTCGCCGACCCCGACCACCAGCGGTGTCGAGCGGCGGGCGGCGATGATCGTGCCGGGATGATCGGCGTGCGTGAACACGAGCGTGAACGCACCCTCGAGGCGGCGCAGGACGCTGCGAGCGCTGCCGACGAAGTCGCCCGCGGTCGGGCCGTCCGCGTACGCCCGCGCCACGAGATGCACGGCGACCTCGGTGTCGGTGTCGCTGACCAGCTCCACTCCGGCCTTCTCGAGTTCCTCACGCAGCGGCGCGAAATTCTCGATGATGCCGTTGTGCACGACCGCGATGCGACCGGTGGCGTCGCGGTGAGGGTGCGCATTGCGGTCGGTGGGCCGGCCATGGGTCGCCCACCTGGTGTGGCCCATCCCCGCGGTACCGGCGAAGTGCTCCTCACCGACCTCGGCGAGCTCTGCTTCCAGATTCGCCAGTCTGCCCGCCTTCCGCTCCACGGCGAGGCCGCCACGACCGTCGAGGATGGCGATTCCGGCCGAGTCGTACCCGCGGTACTCCATACGCCGCAGTGCCTCCACCACGACGTCGAGAGCACGACGATGCCCGACATACCCCACGATTCCGCACATGGTTAGCAGGGTACTGGTCGGTCACCTGCCGACAACAATTCGTCACCTGGATCGGCTAACGTTCACGCCGTGGCTGCGAACCCGAAATCCTTGGCTCAGGAGCTCTCCAAACGCGGTCCGCACAGCGTGCTGCGCGGCGACCTGGCGCTCGCCGGTCTACCCGGTGTCGTCTATACCCCTGCCGAGGGGTTCAATCTTCCGGCGGTGGCGTTCGCGCACGGGTGGCTTACGGGCATCGGAAAGTACTCGGGTCTTCTCGAACACCTCGCCTCGTGGGGCATCGTGGCGGGCGCGCCCGGCACCGAACGCGGTCCGGTGCCCTCACCGCTCGGGCTCGCCAACGACCTCGACACGACCCTCGAGATCTGCACCGGGGTGCGACTGGGTACGGGACGCATCAGCGTGCACCCGGACCGGCTCGGATTCGTCGGGCACGGCATGGGCGCCGGTGCGGCCGTGCTGGCTGCCGGCCGGCGCGACGTGGCCGCGGTCGCGGCCCTCTATCCCGCCCCCACCTCGCCGTCGGCCGCTTCGGTGGCCCCCGGTGTCGACGCCCCCGGCCTGGTGCTCGTCGGCGAGAAGAGCCTCGGATCGATGAACAGCGACGCGGTCGCCGTCGCCGAGGCATGGGGCGGCGACGTGCAGCTGCGCGTTGTCGACAAGGCCAACGACGACGGTCTCGTCGAGGGACGCCGGCTTCTCGGCGCACTCGGCATCGGCGGTTCCGAGCGGCGCACCCAGCAGCGCACCCGCGCCCTGCTGACCGGCTTTCTGCTGCACACCCTCACCGGCGACAAGACCTACGCGATGTTCTCCGATCCGGAGACCGAGTTCCCCGGCGTCACCGCGATCACCGATTTCGACACCGTCGATCGCGAACTGGGCAGCCAGATCAACCAGCTTCTCTCGCCCTAGCGCTCCTCCGGATTCAGAGGGGGCCGGCCTCCGCGAGCACCACGCCGCCGTCGGCGGGTTCGTGCCGCTCCAGGGTGTCCGTCTCCGGTGCTGCGTCTGCGGTGGCCGGTCGCTGTGAGGCGGTGTCGTCGCGACGCCTGGGCAGCGCTCCGGTCACAATCGGCGGCACCGCCGAAGTGGGCGGGACGGTCGCGTCGGGTCCGGGCTCGGACCGGCCCTCAGACTCCGTGGCCAGTACGGGGTCGTGGTCGGGGTGGAGGTCGGGGTCGGGGTGGCAGTCGG
>NZ_JAUZMZ010000106.1:0-16724 GCF_036327435.1 Rhodococcus chondri
CCGGAAGCTAAGCCTGTCTGCGCCGATGGTACTGCACTCGACAGGGTGTGGGAGAGTAGGACACCGCCGAACACCCGTTACCGATGGCCCCCAACACATGCAAATGTGTTGGGGGCCATCGGCATTTGTCACCATCGACCGAGCAGATCGTTTCAGCTCGTTTCAGAGGTACCAGCCGCCGTTGACTCCGATCACCTGGCCGGTGATGAAGCCGGCGTCGTCGGTGCAGAGGAAAGCACATGCTGCTGCGACGTCGTCGGGTGTTCCCAATCGCCGTACCGGAGTCATGCCGGCAAGATCGTCCAGCTTGATTCCCTCGGATATCACTCCGCCGTTTCGCGCCATCGGTGTATCGATGATCGACGGCGGAATGGTGTTGGCCGTGATGCCTTTCGGCGAGAGTTCGAAGGCGAGCGCTTTCGTAAGGGCGATGACCCCTCCCTTGGACGCCACATAATGGGCGCGCTCCGGCGCCCCGGACTGGGCGCTCGACGAAGAGATCGTCACGATGCGCCCCCAGCCGGCGTCGAGCATGTCGGGAACCGCCGATTGGATGCAGTGGAAAGTGCCGGTGAGGTTCACCGCAAGAATGCGGTCCCAATCGTCGAGTGCGATGTCGGTGAACGGGGCACTTCCCTCGATCCCCGCGCTCGTGACCATGATCCGGATCGGGCCGAGCTCTGCCCGGACCTTGTCCAGGGCTGAGTCCACTGCTGCTCGATCGGTGACATCGACGTCGAGTGCGACCGCCGGAGTTCCACTCGCTCGCAACTTCTCGGCCGCATCACGCACAGCGTCGCCGTTTCGGTCGAGGAGTGCGACAGGGTGCCGCCGCTCTGCGAGGTGCCGGGCGACGGAAAGTCCGATACCGGATCCCGCGCCGGTTACGACTGCGACGCGCTCTGTCGTCGAATCTGGCTTGTGGGTGTTCTGCACGGAGGTCCTTCGTCGCTCGGTCACGGCACCGGGTTGAATTCGAGATGGAGTTCGATGAGTCCGCGGAGAATGTATGTCGGTTCATAGGTGTAGCGACGGTCGTCGGCGGGCCCGTGAGCTGTCTCGGAAATGGCGATATCGTCCATTCGGTCGAGCATTCGCTCGATAGTGACGCGAGCCTCGACACGGCTGAGCGGCGCGCCGGGACAGGAATGCACTCCCCGTCCGAATGCCACATGTTCCTTGGAATTGGCGCGATCCATCCTGAACTCGTGTGGATCTTCGAATCGACGGGGATCACGGTTTGCGGCAGGGAGCGAAACCATGACGACAGAGCCGGCCGGTATCTCGACGTCACCGAGGGATGTCGCCGTTCGAGCCAGCCGGAAGTCGCTCTTGACGGGTCCTTCCATTCGAAGGATTTCTTCGACGAACTGCGGGATGAGAGTGCGGTCTTCGCGGAGCTGCTTCTGAAGATCAGGAAACTCGGCGATCTGCCGGAACGCGGAGGTCATCAACCTCGCAGTCGTGTCCTGGCCCGCGGCGAAGAGGAAGGTGGCGAGCCGGACGAGTTCGACTATCTCGGGGGTGGATCCGTCGGGGAATTTCGCATTGGCCAACTGGGTGAGGGAGTCGCCGCGCGGGGAACTTCGGCGATCCTCGAGGTACGAGGTGAACTTCTCGTCGAGGAACTCCAGTGGATTCCGGGTGAGCCTGTCGCCTTCCTCCATCGCGCCCACCTTCTGCGCGTTCAGGTACACCCGGAATTCGTCGTGATCCTCCTTCGGGACGCCGAGTAGATCTGCGACGGTGAGCAGAGCGAACGGCTGTGCGTATCCGTTGAGCATCTCGACCGCGCCCGACGAGTGGAATTCGTCGATCTGGCGATCGGCGAGTTCCCACATGAACTGCTCGTTCTCTTCGAGCCTGCGGGGTGTGAACAGTCCGCTGAGCAGTCTCCGGTGGCGGCTGTGCCGAGGCGGGTCCATCGTCACCAGGTGCTCGAACATGGGGAACTGTTCGCGGTGTTCGTCGATCTGTGCGCTGATATCTGTGCCCTGCGGTTCGAACGGCAGACCGGGGAAGGGCCCGATGGGTGCCACGATGTTCGAGAACGCTGCGGTATTGCGAAGCACCTCGAGGCACTCGTCGAATCCGGTGACGGCGATGACATTCTGCGACGCTTCCAAACGCTTCACGGGGCACTGCGACCGGTGATGGTCGAAGAAGGGGTGCGGATCCGGAATGAAGGACGGATCGGTGAAGAAGTCCTTCGAGTCGAAGTCGCTCAATCGAGTCTCCTGAGATTGTGTGCACGCAGTCGTGCACAACGGCGGTGGTATCGGTGATCTCGCCCGTTCGCCCGTGCTGAGCAGTTGCCTAGCATCGCTCGGTACATGAATAGCACGAGGAGTATCTGTGGTCAAGAACACAATTCTCGGGGCGCTACGATATTCGGGCCGGACACATGAGTGGCGAACTGGAGGTCAGAGGATGGCGTCGCCTCGGAGGATCGGTTCGCCGGACGCGAAGAACCGCAACGTGCTGCTCGACGCGGCCGAGCAGGTGATGCTGGAAAGCGGTTATGCCGCAGTCACTTCGCGCCGGGTGGCCGAGAAGGCCGGCCTGAAGCCGCAGCTCGTCCACTACTACTTCCGCACGATGGACGAACTGTTCCTGGAGATGTTCCGACGACGTGCGGAGGAGGGCCTTCAGCAGCAGGCGAAGGTGCTGGACTCGCCCAATCCCCTGAGGGCTCTGTGGGAGTACAGCATCGATCCCGCTGCAGTCGCGGTCACGATGGAGTTCATCGCGATGGCGCGCCATCGGGATTCCCTGCGTGCGGAGATTGCCCGCTACTCCGAATTGTTCCGAGCGGGCCAGAAGGACGCGGCGGAGAAGATTCTGCAAGGGTTGGGGCTCGATTCCGACAGGGTTCCTCCCGTGGTCGTCTCCGTGCTGATGACCAGCATCTCCCGGGTCCTGGTGATGGAGGAGTCGCTGGGCGTGACGGCGGGCCACGCCGAGACGGTCGAGCTGGTCGAATGGTGGCTGAGGCGTTTCGAAGGCGAGTAGTTGTGCGGGTTCACTCGCGGGCCGATGAAAACCGCCATTGCAAAATCGAGAACTTCCCTCTACTTTGAGGACGCGTCGGGTACTCTTCCTCGCAACAGTTCGATCGCCCGCGGGCTGTTGCGGTGAGGCCGGAGCATGGCGCGCGATAAATTCACGCGCGCAAATTGATTCGGCAATACTGTCGATCGTGAGTTCGCCCTCTGCCTAGCAGGAATCGCCATATCCCACTTCCGAAGGGGATCGACTGTGGCACAAAACCTTCTGCTGCCGAATTCGGTGGACGAGCCGGCTGTGAGACATGAAAAGCCTTCTGCGATAGCTGAAATCATCGAGTGGGTCCGACGCTACACGCGCCGGCACCCTCTCGCTGCGCTGGAAACCGTCGGAGAACAATTCGTGCTCGGTATCCGAGCCGTCGAGTTTCTGGTCATAGATATCGTCACCTTCCGATTTCCCTTCGCGGAGTTCATACGTCAGGCAGCTTTCATGGCGTCGGCGGCGGCGTTGCCGACAATGTGTGTTGCCGTGCCGATCGGGGTGACGCTGTCGATCCAGTTCGGGCTGCTTGCCGGCCAGGTCGGTGCGACCTCACTGGCCGGTGCTGCGAGCGGGCTTGCCGTGATCAAGCAAGGCGCACCGATGGTGGCCGCATTGCTCATGGCATCTGCGGCAGGCTCGGCGCTCTGTGCCGATCTGGGTTCGCGCAAGATCCGCGACGAGATCGACGCCCTCGAGGTCATGGGGATCTCGGTGGTGCGCCGGTTGGTAGCCCCGCGCCTGGCAGCGGCTGTTGTCGTCGGTCTGGCCCTGACCGGGATGGTCTGCTTCGTCGGCTTCCTCGCCGGTTACCTTTTCAACACGTTCGTCATGAACGGCACCCCGGGCAGTTTCGTAACGACATTCGCGTCGTTCGCCACCGTCGGTGACTTCGTCCTCACGATGGTCAAAGCGATGGTGTTCGGTGCGATCGTCGCCGTGGTCGCGTGCCAGAAGGGGCTGTCGACCCGGGGTGGTCCCGCCGGGGTGGCCAACTCGGTCAACGCGACCGTGGTGGCCTCGATTCTGCTTCTCATGGTGGTCAACGTGGGCTTCACGCAGCTGTATGTGCTGCTCTTCCCGCGGACGGGGTTCTGAAGTGGCGTCCCGCTATTTCCCGTCGGGTGCGAGGCCTGTCGCGGGCCTTCTGGCATCGCAGGTGAGGCTCGTCGTCCGCCTCGGTCATATGGTCACGTTCCTGGTGCGGGCGCTGGCCGCGGTTCCCACCACGCTGCGCCACTACAGGAAAGAGTTCCTGCGGATCCTCTCGGACGTCACATGGGGAAACGGGTCGCTTGTCGTCGGCGGTGGCACCGCGGGGGTGATCATCGTGCTGGGCGCGGCCGCAGGAGCTATCGTCGCGATCGAGGGTTACAACGCCCTGCACCTGCTCGGCCTCGAGCCCGCAACCGGAATGGTGTCGTCGACTGCGACGACGCGCGAGCTGGCTCCGATCATGGCTTCCCTGGCCTTCGCGGCGCAGGCCGGCTGTCGCTTCACCGCTCAGCTCGGCGCGATGCGGATCTCCGAGGAGATCGACGCCATGGAAGCACTCGCCATCCGATCGATCCCGTTTCTCGTCACGACGCGGCTGTTGGCGTCCGTCGTTGCGGTCATTCCGCTGTACCTGGTGTGCCTCGCCGTGAATTACCTGGCGGTGCAGACCGTGATCGGACTGGCGGGCGGTGTGTCGTCAGGAACCTACGATCACTACTTCTCGCTGGTCCTCAGCGGCACCGACATCTTCTATTCACTGATCAAAACTGTGGTGTTCGTGGTTATCACGACGACCATCCAGTGCTACTACGGGTTCTACGCCGCGGGTGGGCCGCAAGGAGTGGGAACAGCGGCCGGTCGGGCCATGCGTGCAAGCATTTCTGCAATGATCGTGGTCAATCTCCTTCTGACACTGTTGTTCTGGGGACTCGGGTCCGGCGCAAGGCTCGGGGGATAGGCCGATGTCGATCCTGCTGGAGAGCGACCCGAATCGATTGTCGACCCGACGCCTGTTCCTGTGCGGTGTGGTGGCCTTGATGTCCGCAGCACTGCTCGTCGCCGCAACGATCGCCAAGACCGGTGGCAAGTTCGACGAGGCATATCACCTCACCGCACTGCTCGGCGACATCGGTGACGGACTACCGGCCGGATCCGATGTGAAGTTCCGCGGCGTCCTGGTCGGAGAGGTACGCGAGGTCGGGCTGTCCACGGACGGCGGTCCCAACGTCGTTCGAATCTCCATCGATCCCGAGAGGCTCTCCGCTATCCCGGGTTCGGTGACCGCGCGCGTGGTGCCGAGCAACGTCTTCGCGGTGTCATCCGTGCAGCTGGTCGACAACGGTGCAGCGGCACCCCTCCGGGAGAATGCCACGATCGTCCAGGACGAGAGTCTGTCGACGGTGCAATTGCAAACCGCGCTCACGAAACTCCGAGAGCTCACCGCCGCGGCCGCTCGCCTGGACACCCAGGACACGCTGGGCGTACTCGCGGCCGTCGCCGAGGCCACCGATAGACGCGGCAAGGACATCGTCCAGGCAGGCGCTCGGCTGGAGCGGATCGTGCACGAGATCGGCGCGGTGGTCACCCCGGACGGCGGTCCCTCGACGCTGAGTGCCCTGGCAGACGCTGTCGAAGGACTGCACAATTCGGCACCGGACCTGCTCGATGCGGTCGGCCACGCGGTCGGCCCGATGCGGACTCTTGTCGAGACCGAGGAACAGCTGTCGTCGTTCTTCTTCGGCAGTGCGAACACGTTGTCCACCGTGGCAACGGCATTCGAGAACAACACCGAACAGATGACGTCCCTTACCGCCCGGCTCGGACCGGTTCTGGGCGTTGTCGCGGACGGCGCACACGAGTTCACTCCGATCGTGACCAGGATGAACCGGATCTCGGAAAAGTGGTTCGTCGAATTCTGGCCACCCGGTCAGCAGAACGGTGTCGGTAAATTCGTCTTCCAGGCCACCCCTCACCTCACGTACACGCGAGCCGACTGTCCCCGCTACGGGGATCTTGCAGGGCCGAGTTGCACCACGGCGCCCGAGACCGGCGCGCCCCGCGTCGTCGATCGGCTCGGCGAATCATCGAGCGCGGGCGGAGTTCCGGTCGGCGGAAATGTCGGTCCGGTGGGCAGCCCGGACGAGAAGAAGATCATCGACCGGATCCTCGGAGGGGACCTCGGTGCGGCCGCCGACCTTCTCCTCGGCCCGGTGGCCCGGGGCGCCGACATCCGTGTCGTGCCCGAAGACTCCGGAGCGCCGCGATGAGCATACGGAAGCCATTGATCGGACTGATCTTGTTTCTGGCCGTGTCCGCCGCACTGACCTGGCCGGTGCTCGTGACGCTGCAACGCGGGGTCCAGGGTCCGACGGCGTCGTACACGGCAGTGTTCAGCGACGTATCGGGGCTGCGTGTGGGCGACGACGTGCGGATGGCCGGCGTGCGCGTGGGCAGAGTCGATTCGATCTCCCTGGACGAGACCGTGGCGCGGGTTGCGTTCAGTATCGATTCGGGGCAGGCCGTATTCGGGAACACCCGGGCTGCCATCACCTATCAGAACATCATCGGTCAGCGTTATGTCGGTCTTTCCCGCGCCGACCACGGTGATACCCGAATCCTCGGGTCCGGAGCGGAGATCCCCCTGGACAGGACGGAGCCGTCGTTCGATATTTCGCTGTTACTCAACGGTTTCGAACCATTGTTCAGCGTGCTCGATCCGGATCGGGTCGACGACATCACCACATCGATCATCGCTGCCCTCCAAGGTGACCGGGGGTCCGTCACGACGCTGATCGCCCAGACCACGAAACTCGCGGAGTCACTGGCAGAACCGGATCGCATCCTCGGCGACATCATCGTGAACCTCGACGGAATCCTGCAGGGTCTCGCGACACAGAGCGCCGAGATCGACTCCGTCATCGACAGCGCGCACGCGATCTTCGGGGAATTGACGACCAGGAGGGCGGAGCTGGCCGGCTCGCTCGACACGATTGCCACGACGACCGACAGACTGGCCGCACTTACGAGTGAGGTGCAGCCGGACCTCCACGCGATGCTGGTACGTCGACCCGGTTTCACGAGCCACTTCGTCGACAACAAGGACTCTTTCGCGTACTTCGGCTACAACTTGCCCGGACTCTTGAAAGGCCTCGCGCGCGTGAGCCAGGAAGGTAGTTACCTCAACACGTACCTCTGCAACATCAATGCCACGATCATTCCGGAACTCAGCCACGTGATTCCATCCGTTGTCGCGACCGCGACTCCGGGCGGCCGGATCACACAATCTCCGATCTGCAGGTGACCGGATGATTCGGACAACAACGATGCTCGCGCGTCGGATCCGGCTGCGCTCCGTCGAGGACTACAGTTCCGCGGTACTCGGCACTGCCACGGTCCTGGCCATCGTGGTGGCCCTTGCCTGCACTCTGGTGTTCGCACGGGCCGGGCTCGGGGAGACGACCTACGAGGCGGAGTTCGTGCAGGCCGCCCAGATCAGCTCCGGGGATGCCGTCACAGTTGCCGGGGTGCAGGTGGGCACCGTCGAGGGTGCCAGGCTGGAAGACGACCATGTGGTCGTCGGCATGAAGATCGACAAGGAGGTCCGGCTCGGGGCCGACACGAGCGCCTCGATCAAGCTGACCACGCTGCTGGGCTCTCGGTATATCGAGTTACGCCCTGCCGGCGAAGGAGACCTTCCGGATCGGCGGATAACGCTGCACCACACGGTCGTGCCCTACGACCTCCAGGAAGTGCTCGCGGACGCCACGACGACCTTCGAAGAAGTCGATGCCGAGCGCCTCGGTACCACGCTCGTCGAACTGTCGAACGAGTTCGAAGGCGTGCCCGCACTGGTGCCCCGGGCCCTGACGAATGTCGAGAAGTTGTCCGGGGTGGTCGCCGACCGGCGTGAGCAGATCGGTTCGCTGCTCACCGCCACGCACCGGCTCACCGAAATCGTCCGGACACAGCAGGCGAGCCTGGGCTCTCTGGTGCGCGACGGGCGTGACATGGTGCATGAACTCGCTCTGCGCCAGAATCTGGTGGAGCGCCTCCTCGCATCCACCACCGATCTGGTCCGGCAACTGCATTCCGTCGTCGTCGACGACCGCGCCGCGATCGACGAACTGATCGGTGCCCTGGACGAGATGCTCCGGAGTCTGAGCAATCAGGATGAACTACTCCGGAATACGCTCCAGATCCTGCCCGTGCCGCTACGAAATTTCACCAACGCGACGGGGACCGGAAACGAGGTCGACTTCACCTCGCCTTCAGGACCGTTCATCGACTCGTGGATGTGCGCGATCAGCGGTCACGCCGATCAGCTCGACCTGCCCCCCTACTTCGGAGAATGCCGATGATGTCGCGAGTGTCGATGGTGGGTATCGCTGCGATCGCCGCGGTCGCGACGGTCACGTTCTTCGGTATTCGCGCTGCCGTGCCGGGTGACGACACGATCACCGTCACTGCGCAGTTCGACAACGGTGCCGGACTCTACGTCGGAAATTCCGTTGCTGTGCTGGGCATTCCGGTCGGACAGGTGGACGTGATCCATCCGCGCGGCACGCATGTAGCGGTGACCATGAGTATCGATGCCGACATCGAGCTACCTGCCGATGTGCAGGCCGTCGCCGTGTCGACCTCGGTGCTGACGGACCGGCACGTGGAGCTCACCCCGGTGTATCGAGGCGGCCCCACGCTCGGCAACGGTGCTGTGATCGGCATCGAAAGGACCCGTACACCCATCGAATTCGACCGGCTTCTCGCGATGGCCGATACGTTGTCACTGCAACTCCAGGGTGACGGCGCGGGTGACGGCCCGGTCGCGCGCTTGCTCGCCGCCGGCGAGGAGATGACGGCGGGGCAGGGTACCGGGATCGGATCGGCCCTCGGCGAGCTTTCCGAGGCGCTACGTCTCGGCCCCGACGGTGGCGCACAGACCCGCAACGAGCTCACCGAGATCATCGACAACCTGGCGTCGCTGTCGACCGCGGCGTCCGCGAACGACCAGGACATTCGCGACTTCGGCTCCGCGGTATATCAGCTCAGCAACGTCCTCGCGGAGTCCGGAATCGGATTCGGCGACACCGGTGCACAGGTGAACGAGATTCTTCTTCAGGCAAGCGAATTGCTGCTGTCCAACCGTGAGTCTCTGCAGTCGACAGCGGCGAACGCCGAGACGGTGACTCGTGCACTGGCCGACTATCGGCGAGAAATCGCAGAATTCCTCGATCTGACCCCGCTGCTGATGAACAACGCATACAACGCCATGGACCAGGAAAACGGGGGAGCGCGAGTGCACGCCCAACTCGAGAAGGTCGCATTCGACAGCCAATTGGTCAAGGAGGTCTGCAATCTCCTGGGAATGCGTCAACTTGGCTGCAGTACCGGAGCTCTCGCCGATTTCGGTCCGGACTTCGGGATACCTTCCATGCTGGAAGGTCTCGCGGGGTTGCCGAGGTGAGCAGGTGGACAGGTCGCGCTGTCGTCGTGGCATGGGCAACCGTGGCAGCGGTGTCGACGGCGGCGTGCTCCGTCGGCTTGGAGGAGTTACCGCTGCCGGCCCCCGGACTCGGCGGCGCCTCCTACACCCTCACCGCAACATTCGACAACGCATTGAATCTACCCACCAAGGCGAAGGTGAAGCTCGCGGGAGCAGACATCGGGGAGGTGGAATCGATGGCGGTGCGGGACTACCAGGCGGTTGTGACCATGCGCATCGCGGCCGGAGTTGTGGTGCCGGTGGGAGCCGGCGCCGAATTACGTTCGGCCACACCACTCGGAGACGTGTTCGTCGCTCTGCAACCGCCGGCCCGCGACGAGGCGGACCCGGAGCGGCCGGAAGCGCTGGCAGACGGCGACAATATTCCGGCCTCGTCCACATCGGCTGCCGCGACCATCGAGGAACTGCTGTCCACCGCCTCGGTTCTTGTCAACGGTGGCGCTTTGCGCAACCTCACGAAGATCGCCAACGGGCTCGGTGCGGCAGTCGACGGTCGGGGCGACCGAATCGCCGGTCTGCTCGACGAGTCTGCTCGGCTGGTCGGCCTTCTCGGGGAGAGGTCCGAGGCCGTCGAACAGTCGCTCGTGCAGACCGATCGACTGATCGCAACCCTGTCGGAGCGGAAGGCGACCCTCCACGAGGTCGTGTCGGCCGCCGGACCCGCTCTCGATGTCATTGCCTCGGACACCGCTCAGGTCGTCGACCTGATCGACCAGGTGGACCGGATCAGCCGACAACTCGGCAGATTCCCTGCGGTCGACGGTACCGATACGCGTGGGATGGTGGCCGACATCAACCGGATCGCGGCGGAGTTGAACAACGCTGCCACGGCTCCGGAAGCCGATCTGGAAGCGGTGAACAGTCTCATCGCCCCCATCATGAAGGTGACGAACGGGACGTCCGCACATGTCGACGCCGACTGGGAACAGCTGATTCTCGGCGCGACCCCCTCTCCCGGTCACCCGGGTGATCCGGGTAGCCGCCAGCCCGAAACCGTCGACTGGGAGAACATGGTGGGCGCACTGACGTACACGCTGCTGCGCCTGCAGACCCGGGTGACGGGAGCCGGACGATGACGCGGAGCGCAGTTCGGCGCGGAAGCGGGAGCACGTGGCCGGAGGCCGCAGCCCGGGGGATCGTCACGGCAGTACGCTCGGGAGTTGCACACCGGCTCGGGCTGTCGGTCGCGGCACTGGCGCTGACGCTCGTGCTCGGCATCGTGTATCTGGTGTTCGGTGTCTTCCACCTCGACCCGCTCGATCGGAAAATGCTGGTACGAGTGCACTTCGAACTGTCGGGCGGGATTCTGCCCGATCGGGACGTGACCCTGCGCGGTGTTCCGGTCGGGCAGGTCGTGTCGGTGGATCCGACCGGGAACGGCGTCGTTGCGGTCGCGGCCATCGATTCGGATGTGCGGATCCCGGAAGGCAGCGCGGTGCGGGTCGCCGGCCTTTCGCTCGCCGGCGAACAGTACCTCGACTTCCGGCCCTCGACCGACGACGGTCCCTATCTGATGGACGGTGCCGAGATCTCGGTGTCCGACACGTCCACGCCGGTGCCTCTCTCCACACTCATGCACGATCTCGACGGCATGCTGGCCCAGATCGACCCGGGGCAGCTCGAGACGGTCGTCGACGAGCTCGGAGTGGGCCCGGAGGGGCCACGGAAACTTGCCGACCTCATCGACGGCGGAACCTACCTGATTTCGGTGCTCGATTCCGTTCTGCCACAGACCGTGTCGCTGCTCCATACGAGCAGGACCGTACTCGGAACACTCGCCGAGGCCGGTCCGGGACTGCAGGCCATGTCGAACGACGTGTCCGGACTGCTACAGGGCGTCGAATCGATGGACGGGGGATTCCGGACATTCGTCGACCGCTCGCCTGCCACGCTGGGGGCGCTCGACACGCTGTTCGCCGACAATTCGCCGACGATGGTGCAGTTGCTCGGCAACCTCGCCACGGTTGCGCAGATGGCACATCTGCGGGTTCCGGCACTGCAGGAATTCTTCTTTCCCGCAGACCGCGACGGTTCGACGCTGGAGGGAATCGGCACCGCGTTCCGCGACGGCGGTGTCTGGGCGTTCGTGAACATATACCCCCGCTATTCGTGCGACTACGACCTCCCGAGACGCCCGCCGTCGCTCCCCGACTTCCCCGAGCCGTACCTGTACACGTACTGCACCGACGAGGATCCCTCGATTCTCGTTCGAGGCGCCCGGAATGCGCCGCGTCCGGCGGAGGAGGAGGACGCGGCCGGTCCGCCGCCCGGTGTCGACCCGCAGCGGCAGTCGGACGCCACACCCGTCGGGCCGCAGTCGATTCCACTCGAACACGCCGGACCCGGCCCGGAATGGCTCGCGCCGAGGTGACAACGATCGAGAAGTCCAGCATGTCCGTTCGATCGGAAGGAATGTCGTATGAACAAGAGCAGCACTACCATGACGGATCGGCACGCGCCGGCAGAAGACGATGACGCCGACGCAACTCCCGTGACGCGAGGCGACGCCGAACCGGCCGACACCGCGGTCGAGGATCCGCCCCGTCGCGGGGCTCGTCGACCGGGTCCACGATCTGCCCTCGTCGCCCTCGCGGTCGTAGCCGTGGTGTGTGCGTCGTGCGCCGGGTTCTTCGCCTGGCAATGGAACGATGACCGAGCGGTCGACGCGGCGGCGCGCGATGCTCTCGCTGCGGCGCAGCAATACGCCGTCGTTCTCACTTCGGTGAACTCCGGAGAGCTCGATGGGAACTTCGCGGCGGTCCTCGACGGTGCGACCGGCGAATTCAAGGACATGTACGCGCAGTCGAGCGAACAATTGCGGCAGTTGCTCGTCGACAACGACGCACGGGCCGAAGGCACCGTGGTCGAATCCGGAGTCAAGTCCGCGTCGAGGACCCGCGTCGATGTGCTGCTGTTCATCGACCAGTCCGTGACCAATGCGCTCGTGCAGGAGCCGCGTCTCGACCGCAGTCGGGTGGTCATGACGATGGAACTCGTCGACGGACGGTGGCTCGCATCCGACGTCACCCTGCCCTGAGCGGTGTCCGAAGGATTCAGATACGCGGTGACGGCGGTAGCGCCGCGTCCCACAGCCACCCGTCCCACAGCGCGCGCAGGGAGGTGTCGGTGAATCGTGTTGCCAGATCCGTGAATTGCTCCGTCGTCACGTTCGAGTGGCGGTTCTCGGTGGTCCAGGTGCGCAGCAGGGTGAAGAAGCGGTCGTCGCCGAGGCGCAGCCGCAGGGCGTGCAGGGTCAGGGCGCCACGCTTGTAGATGCGATCGTCGAACATGTCCCTCGGGCCGGGGTCGCCGAGCACGATGTCCTGCGGTTTGCCGGCAAGCCCGCGATACGCGTCCGCCGAGAGCTCCTGCGCGGAAGGCCCACCCGAATTTTCCGACCACAGCCATTCCGCGTAGCACGCGAATCCCTCGTGCAACCAGATGTCGCGCCACCGGTGCAGAGTGAGACTGTTGCCGAACCACTGGTGTGCGAGCTCGTGTGCGACGAGACGCTCTTCACGTCCCTTGCCGTCGCAGAAGTTGGCGCCGAACGTCGACAGTCCTTGCGCCTCGATGGGTATTTCCAGATCGTCGTCGGTGACGAGCGCGGTGTAGTGGGCGAAGGGATACGGCCCGAACAGTCGCGTGAACAACTCCAGCATCTGAGGTTGGCGGGCGAAGTCCTTGTCGAACTGGGCACGCAGACGCGGCGGGTGCACGGCGTACTGCGGCACCGGTGTCACCGCGACCTTTCGGGTCTCGTAGTGGCCGACCTGTACGGTCGCCAGGTAGGTCGCCATCGGTTCGGGCTGCTCGTACACCCAGGTGGTGCGGCTCGACCGCGACGTCTTGTGAAGGAGCGTGCCGTTCGCGACGGCGGTGAACGGTGCGTCGGTGGTCACCGTGATCCGGTATGTGGCTTTCGATCCGGGATGGTCGTCGCACGGAAACCACGTCGGTGCACCGTTCGGCTGACTCGCCACCAGGGAACCCTCCTCGAGTTCCTCCCAGCCGACCTCGCCCCACATCGTCTGCAGTGGGCTCGGAGTGCCCGAGTACTGGATCGTGAACGTGAGGATTGCGCCGGCGGGAATCTTCTCGGCCGGGGCAACGGTCAGCTTGCCGTTGCGGTGCGCGAACTTGGCCGGCCGCTTGCCGTTGAGTGCCACCTTCGCGACGCGCATCGTCTGCGCGAGGTCCAGAGAATATTTCGCGCGCACATCCGTGGTGGTGGCGATGACGGTGGCCCTGCCGTCGAGCCGGTTCGCGACGACCTTGTAGGCGAGGTCGAGTTCGTACCGCGAGACTCGATAGCCGCGGTTCCCGCTCTCGGGAAGATACGAATCCAGCGGGCGGTCCGTGCCGACGGGTGCTACTGCTTTGCTGGTCCTGACGGGCTTCACCGAGGTGACCAATCGCCTGGACTCGTCCATGGGGCGATCGGGTTTCCTTGCCACCGCGTGGAATCGGGTACGACGTCGCCGCGCATCACGAGTGAGGCAGGTCCGACAGTTGCGCCGGCGCCGATTCCCGAGGCGGGCAGCGCAACGCACTGGGGGCCGAGCGTAGCGCCGGCGCCGAGAGTCACGGTGTCCATGGACATGATCCGATCATGGAACAGGTGGGTCTGTACAACGCACCCCCGTTCCACCGTCGCACCGTCGCCGATGGTCACCAGATCGGCCTCCGGGAGCCAGTAACTTTCGCACCAGACGCCTCGTCCGATCTTGGACCCGAGCGCGCGCAACCACAGGTTCATCACCGCGGTTCCGGTCGCGGCACGCGCGAACCAGGGTGCGGCCACAATTTCGACGAAGGTGTCGGACACTTCGTTGCGCCACACGAAGGAACTCCACAGCGGATGTTCTTCCCGGCCGATCCGTCCGACGATGAGCCACTTCGCGGCGATCGTCACGGCACAAGCGATCGCACCTGCCACCATCAGCACGATTCCGCCGAGCAATGCGGCAAGCCAGTAGCCGACGTGGGCTGCGAGGGTGTTCAAGGTGAACAGCACGCCGAGGCCGATCCCGAATGTCACGATCCATGGGATCAGACGAAAGGTTTCCACGGCGCCGCGCGCGATCTTCAGCTTCAGCGGCGGTTCGAACGTCCGGCTCGAATCGGAGTCACCGGCGGCCCGGCGCAGACGCACCGGTGGGCTGCCGAGCCACGACGACCCGGACTTCGCCTTGCTCGGCGCCGCCGACAGCACTGCGACGAGACCGTGCTTGGGGACGCGTCGACCCGGCGCCGCCATACCCGAGTTACCGAGGAAGGCGCGTTTACCCACCTTGGCATGGGAGATGTACAGCCAGCCGCCGCCGAGTTCGTACGACGCGACCATGGTGTCGTCGGCGAGGAATGCGCCGTCGGCAACCTTGGTGAACTTGGGAACCATGAGGACGGTGGATGCTTCGACGTCCTTGCCGATGTCGGCACCGAGCATGCGCAGCCAGATCGGTGTCAGCATCGACGCGTAGAGCGGAAACAGGAATGTGCGCGAAGAATCCATGAGCCGTTCTGTCGCCCACACCTGCCAGCCGACGCGACTGCGCACGGGATGCCAGCCCTCGGTCATTCCCACGGACAGAAGCCGCACGGTGAGCACCGTCAGCACAGCGAAGACGAGCATCGTGACAAGCGCAGCCGCAGGCAGCATCGCCAGCGAACGGACGACGGCGTCCGGCACCGTCGGTGTATCCCGAACCCACCACACGAGCAGTGCGACGCCGGCGCCGATCGACACGATCGGCAGCCCGGCCAGCAGAATCGAGGTCAAACCGAATATCGGCAGCCACATGCTGCCGCGAGGCGGGTCCTGCGCGGGCCATCCCCGGTCTGCTTTTCCGGTCTTCCTCGCGGGCGAGCCCGCCCAGCGCTGGCCGGACTTGACCCGCCCGAACACGGCCGAACCGGCCTCGACCTCGGCGTTCTTTCCGATCCGCGCGCCGGGTGCGAGGAACGAGCGAGCACCGATTGCAGCGCCTGCACCGATGCGGATACTGCCGATGTGCACGACGTCGCCGTCCACCCAGAATCCGGACAGGTCCACCTCGGGCTCGATCGAGCATCCGTCGCCGAGTTCGAGCAGTCCGGTGACCGGCGGCAGGCTGTGGAGGTCGACGCCCTCGCCGATCTTCGCGCCCAGTGCGCGCGCGTAGTTCCTCATCCACGGTGCGCCCGAAAGGTTTGTTGCACCGGTGGCCTCGGACAGGCGCAACGCGATCCACAGTCGCAGGTGCACGGAACCGCCGCGGGGGTAACTGCCCGGCGTCACCCCGCGCAACAGCAAGCGGGCACCCGCGACGGCGATACCCATGCGGCCCAGCGGCGACAGGAACAGCAGCGCACCGAGCGCGACCCACCACCACGACAGCGTCGCGGTCCACGGAACGTCGGTGACGAGCACGATGATGTTGTTGAGAACGGCGAGCCACGTCACCCATTGCAGGCCGGTGAGGGTGGTCAGTGGCACGGTCGCGGCGATCTGCGCGAATTGCGACCAGCGCGAGACGGGCGCGACGTCGCGGGGAACCGCGGCTTCGGTGGGCGCGAGTTCGTCGAGGTAGAGCGCGAGGGATCCGAGCCGCGGGTGATCGTACAGGTCTGCGACCGTCATCTCCGGATAGCGTGCGCGCAGCGCTGTGACCAACTGGGCTGCGGAAAGCGAGCCACCTCCGAGTTCGAAGAAGTCGTCGTCGAGTCCTTCGATGCGTGCGCCGAGGATCGCGGTCCACAGCTCGGCCACCCATTCGGCGGTCGGGTCGAGACCGAGCGCTTCGATCGAGCCGGCATCGGCGCCCGGCAGCGGCCACGGCAGGGCGTTGCGGTCGACCTTGCCGGAGGTGCGGGTGGGTAGTTCGTCGACGAGCGCGAGACGCGGCACCAGCGCGGCCGGGAGTTGTTCGGAGAGCAGATCGTGCGCCGAGCCGAGGTCGAAGTCGGGGTCGGTGGACGCGATATAGCCGACGAGGATGGCATGTCCGGCGGATGTCTTGCGCACCGCGCACGCACCGCCGGCGACGCCGGGCAGGTTCTGGAGCGCGTTGTCGACCTCGCCGAGTTCGATGCGTCGACCGCCGATCTTGACCTGGTCGTCGGCGCGGCCCTGGAACAGCAAGCCCTTCCGGTCGAGGATGACGAGGTCGCCGCTGCGGTACGCGCGGTCCCAGCCGAG
>NZ_JAUZMZ010000107.1:0-16662 GCF_036327435.1 Rhodococcus chondri
GGTGCAACCAGCGCACCGGGCGACGGGTCCGCAGCGCCAACGTGTCGCGGACCGCGTCGTTGTGGAAGCGGCGGGCGATCAGTACCCGTGCCTCGGCGTCGGCCAGTTCGGCGACCAGCTGCGGGCGCAACCGCTCGGTGCCGACGGATACGAGGGCAGTGGACAGCGCGTTCTCCGTCTCCTCCCGATGGGCCCGTTCGGCCCGTTCGGCGCGATCGGCCAGCGCCGCGAGACGCTTCCCTTCGGCGATCGGGATGGACGCGGCAATACTGCGCACCACCACCGCGCGTCGCGCCAATGCGGCGTCGAGCGCCTGCCACGACAGATCCGACCGTACGTGCAGCCGGTCGAGCCGGTTCGCGGCCGCGTAGGCCCAGAGACCGAGCGCGATCACGACCGCGACGATCAGCGCCAGAACCAGAATTGTGAGAGCGCTCAGCGTCACGACCGCACCTCCCGCACCGGCCCGGCGCCGACCGTGACCGTTTCGTACACCCGCAGGATCTGTTCGGCGACCACCGGCCAGTCGTAGGCTCCGACGATTTCGTCGCCGGCCTCCACGAGAGACCGACGACGGGCGTCGTCGGCGAGCACCTCGAGAAGTCCCTCGGCCAGTGCGTCGGAATCGCCTACGGGGACGAGCACTCCGGCCCGCCCGTCACGCAGTACCCGGCGAAAGGCGTCGAGCTCGGCCGCGACCACCGCAGTGCCCGATGCCATCGCCTCCACCAGGACGATTCCGAAGCTTTCCCCGCCGAGGTTCGGGGCGCAGTACACGTCCGCGCTGCGCATGGCGGACGCCTTCTCGTCGTCGTCGACCTGCCCGAGGAACCTCAGGTGCCGGGCATGCGGACCGGCCTCCTTGCGCAGCCGGTCCTCGTCGCCACGTCCGACGACGAGGATTTCGATGTCGGGACAGCGCGCCACGAGCGCCGGCAGCGCCCCGATCAGCACTGCCATTCCCTTACGGGGTTCGTCGAAGCGGCCGAGGAACAGGACCGTCCGCCCGGGGCGCGGATACCCCGGCAGCATCGGTGCGTGCGCGAAGTGCGGAACGTCGACGCCGTTGGGGATCTCCACGGCATCGCCGCCGAGCGAGGTGACCTGCCACCGCCGCGCAAGTTCGGACACCGCAATCCGGCCCGCGATCTTCTCCAGGTAGGGCTGGAGCACACTCTGGAAGGTGCTCAGCACCAGCGACTTGGTGGTGGAGGTGTGGAAGGTTGCGACGATGGGACCCTCCGCGATCTTCAGCGCAAGCATCGACAAACTCGGCGCGTTGGGCTCGTGGATGTGCAGTACGTCGAAGTTGTTGTCGTTGATCCAGCGTCGTACCCGTGAATAGGACACCGGGCCGAAGCTCAGCCGCGCGACCGAACCGTTGTAGGGGATCGCGACCGCTCGTCCTGCCGACACCACGAAAGGTGGGAGGGCAGTGGTCTCCGATGCGGGAGCAAGCACACTGACGTCGTGACCGCGGGAAATGAGCACCTCCGCGAGATCGACGACGTGCGCCTGCACTCCCCCCGGAACATCGAACGAGTACGGGCAGACCATGCCGATCTTCAACTACGCCTCCATTCGGGCACGTCGCGCGTCGGAAAGATCGTCGAGCCAGAGCGGCTGCAGCATGTGCCAATCCGCCGGGTGCTCGGCGATGTCCGCCGCGAAATGGTCCGCGAGCGACTGGGTGGCCGATTCGACGCCCTCGGAGACGTCGATCTCGGGGTGGACGCGGAATCCCCACCCGTTCTCTGTGAACCAGCAGTGGACGGGCAGCAGTGCGGCGCCCGTTTCGATGGCGAGCTTCGCCGGTCCGGCCGGCATGCGGGTGTTCTCACCGAAGAAGGTCACGGGCACACCCTTGCGGGCGAGGTCGCGTTCGCCGAGTAGGCACACCACCTTGTTCGCCCTCAGCCGCGCACCGAGCTCGGGAAACGGTGGACTGTCGCCGCCGCTGAGAGGAAGGATCTCGAACCCGAGGCTCTCCCGGTAGTCGACGAAGCGCTGGTACAGCGACTCCGGACGCAGTCGCTCGGCCACGGTTGTCAAACCATCGCAGTGCCGCACACACCACACCCCGGCGATGTCCCAGTTGCCGCTGTGCGGCAAGGCCAGTATCGCGCCGCGTCCGGCGGCGAGCGCGGAGTCGAGATGTTCCTGGCCCATGACCGCAGAATCGATCGCGGCGGCGGTGGCATCCAGGTCCATCGACGGCAATCTGAACGCTTCGCGCCAGTAGCGGGCGTACGAACGCACAGATCGGCGGATCAGGTCGTCGGGCACCTGCTCGGGGGGCACGCCGAGCACACGGGCGAGATTTCGGCGGAGTTGCTGTGGCCCGCCGTTCCTGCGGGCCGTGTAATCCGCGCCGGCATCGAACAGACGGCGGGACAGATTCTCGGGAAGGGCGCGCACGACACGCCAACCCGCCGCATAGCCGAGGGCGGAGGCACGCTCGACGCTGCTCACCGCTGCTCACCGTCCCCGGCTGCGGTGCCGGTGGCTCCGGACGGGAGCGGCAACAGATCGCGGGCTCCCGGCGATCGGCGGACCGCGAGGACGCGCTGGAACACGGTGATCACGGAACCCGCTGCGAGCAGCCACATCGCGATGTGAAGCGCCCAGTCGACACCGAGTCCGGTGAGGGCGGCGCCGATAAGAACGATGACGAGCCGGTCGGGGCGTTCGATGAGGCCGCCGTCGGCCGACAGTCCGCTCGCCTCGGCGCGTGCCTTTGCGTACGAGATGACCTGCGAGCACACCAGGCAGATCAAGGTTGCGACGAACAGCAGACGGTGTTGCTCGTGGTAGACCGCCCACCAGGCAAGACCGGCGAAGATCGCACCGTCGGCGACCCGGTCGCAGGTGGCGTCGAGCACCGCGCCGAAACGGGTGCCGCCGCCGCGGGCCCGGGCCATCGCCCCGTCGAGCATGTCGAACATCACGAACAGGGCAATGACGAGGGCACCGACGAGCAGGTAGCCCATCGGGAACAACGTCACGGCCGCCGCAATGGTGGCGACCGTGCCGATCAATGTGACGGCATCGGGAGTGAGTCCGGTGCGGTTCAAGGCCCTACCGAGCGGAGCGGTGGCCTTCGACACCGATGCGCGCCCGAAGAAGCTCAGCATTCCGCGACCCCCGCTCTCGATTCCGTCCGTTGTGTCCGGTCCATGATCCTGCCACGCGCACGGACGGAACGTCCCGCACGGTCGCGATATGTGCAGGGGCCGGACTGTGCCGCGGGGTCGAGCAGTGTGCCGAGGTGCCTCACTCGGTCCATGCCGAGGCCAGCAACGCACGGGTATCGCGCAGTAGCTGCACCATCACCTTGGACCCCCCGAGGACGGTGATGAAGTTCGCGTCCCCGCCCCATCGCGGGACGACATGCAGGTGCAGGTGCTCAGAGAGCGACCCTCCGGCCGCGGCCCCGAGGTTGAGGCCGACATTGAATCCGTGCGGCCGCGACACCTTCTTGATCACGCGAAGCGCATGCTGCGCGAACGACATGAGTTCCGAGGTCTCCTCGGGGGTGAGGTCCTCGAGATTCGCGACGCGCCGGTACGGCACCACCATCAGATGGCCGGGGTTGTACGGGTACAGGTTGAGCACCGCGTACACCAGTTCTCCTCGCGCGACCACGAGACCTTCCTCGTCGGACATGGTCGGAATGTCGGTGAACGGCTCGTACGGCTGGTCGCGTGCACCCGGTGATTCGGTGATGTAGGACATGCGGTGCGGCGACCACAACCGCTGCAGGTGGTCGGGCTCGCCCACACCCCGGTCTATCATCGCGTCGGATGTGTCGGCGGCGCCGCTGTCCCCGTCGCCGCTCACGACCCGGCCTCCTGCCCCTCGACCCGCACCAGCGCTGCGGTCGGGGAAGCGTTGTCCCGTCGGCGAACCCAGTCGGCGACGACGCGCACCGCCTCGTCGACGGGCACACCGTTGATCTGTGTGCCGTCGCGGAAGCGGAAGCTGACCGCCCCCGCGGTGACGTCGCGCTCACCGGCGAGCAGCATGAACGGCACCTTCTGCGTCGTGTGGTTGCGGATCTTCTTCTGCATCCGGTCGTCGGACGCATCCACCTCTGCCCGGATGCCCTCTGCCTTCAGCTTCCCCACGACATCGAACAGGTGCTCTTCGAAGTCCGCCGCGACCGGAATGCCGACCACCTGCACCGGCGACAGCCACGCCGGGAACGCACCCGCGTAGTGCTCGGTGAGAACCCCGAAGAACCGTTCGAGGGAACCGAACAGCGCACGGTGAATCATCACCGGCCGGTGCTTGCCGCCGTCCGCACCGGTGTATTCGAGCTCGAACCGCTCGGGCAGATTGAAGTCGAGCTGAATGGTCGACATCTGCCAGTTCCGGCCCAGTGCATCGTTGACCTGCACGGAAATCTTGGGACCGTAGAACGCCGCGCCACCCGGATCCGGGACGAGGTCCAGACCGGATGCCTCGCCGACCGAGCGCAGAGTCTCGGTCGCAACCTCCCACAGTTCGTCGCTGCCGACGAACTTCTTGGGGTTCTTGGTGGACAGTTCCAGGTAGTAGTCGTCGAGCCCGTAATCCTTGAGCAGGTCGAGAATGAAGTTCAGCACGCTCGTGAGCTCGTCGCGCATCTGATCCGGGGTGCAGAAGATGTGAGCGTCGTCCTGCGTCATGCCGCGTACACGCGTGAGGCCGTGGATCACACCGGACTTCTCGTAGCGATAGACCGAGCCGAATTCGAACATGCGCAGTGGCAGTTCACGATAGGAACGCCCGCGCGACCGGAAGATCAGGTCGTGCATCGGGCAGTTCATGGGCTTGAGGTAGTAGTCCTGACCGGGCTTGCGGACGGTGCCGTCGTCGTCCAGTTCCTCGTCGATGTGCATGGCAGGGAACATGCCGTCGCGGTACCAGTCGAGATGGCCCGACACCTCGTACAGCTTGCCCTTGGTGATGTGCGGCGAGTACACGAAGTCGTAGCCCGCCTCGACGTGCCGCTGCCGCGAGTAGTTCTCCATCTCCTGGCGGATGATGCCGCCCTTGGGGTGGAACACGGGCAGTCCCGAGCCGAGTTCGTCGGGGAACGAGAACAGATCGAGTTCGGTGCCCAGCTTGCGATGATCACGACGTTCGGCCTCGGCGAGGAGTTCGAGGTGCTTGTCGAGAGCCTCGGACGACTCCCACGCGGTGCCGTAGATGCGCTGCAGACCGGCGTTGTCCTGGTCGCCGCGCCAGTAGGCAGCGGAGCTCCGGGTGAGCCTGAACGCCGGGATGTGCTTGGTCGTCGGCAGGTGCGGACCGCGACACAGGTCTTTCCAGACGAGGTCGCCGGTGCGGGGATTGAGATTGTCGTAGATGGTCAGCTCCTTGCCGCCGACCTCCATGATCTCGGGGTCGTCGATCCCCGATTTGTCGTCGATCAGTTCGAGCTTGAACGGCTCGTCGGCCAGCTCGACGCGCGCTTCCTCGATGCTGTCGACAACCCGGCGGGAGAAGCGCTGCGCGTCCTTGACGATCTTCTTCATGCGCTTCTCGAGTTTCGCGAGGTCCTCGGGCGTGAAGGGACGCTCGACCTGGAAGTCGTAGTAGAAGCCGTCGCGGATCGGGGGGCCGATGCCGAGCTTGGCCTCGGGAAACTCCTGCTGCACCGCCTGTGCGAGCACGTGCGCGGCCGAGTGCCGGATGACACTGCGACCGTCCTCGGTGTCGGCCGCGACGGGTTCGACCTCGACGTCCGTTTCGGGTGCCCAGGCGAGGTCGCGCAGAGTGCCCTCGTCGTCACGGACGACCACGATCGCGTCCGGTCCCTTGACCGACAATCCGGCCTCGCGCACGGCGGCACCGGCAGTGGTTCCCGCGGGCACCCGGACGAGCGTGGCGGTTTTCGCGGATGCGGGCGTGGTCACTGTGGTGAACTCCTCGGCTCGATGCCAGATACGGGCTGTCACCGGAGGTACGCATCGGTGCGCGCCGGCAACCCCATCATGCTATCGACACAGCGCACCACCCCGAACACAGGGAGCCGACAACACTTCGCACGGACATGCGGATAAACCGGTGCCGGGTCAGAGTTCCTGCAGCCCACTGAGGACTCTGTGGAGTAATGCGGCACCGGGGCCGACACCGTCGGCGGTGCGGTGCACGGTCAGCTCCCCTGTGGCGGCGAGATCGCCCACCAGCACCCTGGCGACACCGAGCGGCATTCCTGCCAGGGCCGCGACCTCCATGATCGAGCGTGGCTGCGCGCAGAGACCGAGCACCAGTCGATGATCCGCCATGGCCGGACCCGCATCGCTTCCCAGCGCGGACGGGACCGCGGATACCAGTACTTCGAGTGGAAGCTCGACCTCGGCGCGCGTTCGTCCGCCACTGCGGACGAACGGACGCACGAAAGATGTCTGTGCCTGTTCCATGTCCCCATTTCCTGTGGTGGTCCCGGATTCCGACAGCGTTTCGGCGACGTGGCCCTTCGCTCCGTAATCCGCGGCCACCGCGCCGCCCGACCGGATGTTGTCTTCGGCGGATGCGTGAGACGCAGTGCCTGCCGACGTGTTCCCTGCTTCCGCAGAGTGCCGGCGGCGACGCGCTCGGCCGGAGCCGAATCGTGCCCCCGTCGCCCCCACGACCGGCCACTCGCTGTCCGCGACACTCATCTAAGCGCATCCTCCTCGAACACACGAGATCTCGTGAACATGAATTCTTGGTGGCGGAACGCCGGGTACCCGCGCCCATGTCCGTTTACATCGTCGGAAACGGTAGGGGTCTTCGTGCGTGCCACAGCCCCATCAGCCACGCCGTGCTCAGCAGTCACAAGTCACGGTACGCAAAAAGGGCACCCTGCGGCAGGGTGCCCTTGGTCACTGTCGAGACTTCTGATCGTCGAGACGGTGGTCCCGGCTGGGATCGAACCAGCGACCTTCCCGGTGTGAACGGGACGCTCTTCCACTGAGCCACGGGACCGCGCCGCTGCGAAGCGGCTCGAACGGAAAGGAACATTAACACGCTCTCCACTCGAACACGAATCGCCAGGTCAGGCCGACCGGGGAGCCGCTTCCGCACGCGGCCGGTCCGCCTCCGCCGGCCTTCGAACGCAGACGTCCCGCAGCCGTTACGCGCCGGCACCGACGCAGTTCACCGGCGCCGGTACGTCACTGCCTGAAGGCCGAGCCGTCACGATCGGCAGGATTTCGTCATCTGACCTGCAGATTTGTGTGTTTCCTCAATGGTCGGCTAATGTTCTCAACCGCACCCCGGAGAGCACAACGCCGACGGTGCGATGCGGATGTAGCGCAGCTGGTAGCGCATCACCTTGCCAAGGTGAGGGTCGCGGGTTCGAATCCCGTCATCCGCTCGAGAGGTTGGACTCGACCTTTTACGGTGGAGTGGCCGAGTGGTGAGGCAACGGCCTGCAAAGCCGTGCACACGGGTTCGATTCCCGTCTCCACCTCGCGCGATTAGCTCAGCGGGAGAGCGCTTCCCTGACACGGAAGAGGTCACTGGTTCAATCCCAGTATCGCGCACCACCGATCGACCTGCACGTGGGTTCGATCGGGTTGTTCATCACGTGCATGCGGATGTAGCGCAGCTGGTAGCGCATCACCTTGCCAAGGTGAGGGTCGCGGGTTCGAATCCCGTCATCCGCTCCATTTTTCGACGACAGCCCGCGCGATTAGCTCAGCGGGAGAGCGCTTCCCTGACACGGAAGAGGTCACTGGTTCAATCCCAGTATCGCGCACCATCGAACAGTGAAGGCCCCCTCCGGTTTCCGGAGGGGGCCTTCACTGTTGCCGCCCGAACTCAGCGGTCGGAGTGCATCCGGTTCACGCCGGCGATCATCGCCCGCAGGGTCGACTCCGTCCCGGTGGCACCGAGACCCATCGCCCATGCCCGGCGCTCGCCTGCCTCACACAGGATGAACGTCGTGTGGGTGCCGCCCAGATCGTGGCGGTGGAACGACAGGATCTCGAGCTGCAGCCCGAGGTCGTGCATCATCGCCGTCATACCCGCGACGGGTCCGCTCGCAATCTCCGAAGCGGTGTGGATGGTATCGCCCACAGCCACGGTCGCCTCGTAGCAGTTGCGCCCCGCCGCCAGCGCCGTGGCAGACCAGCCACCCAGACGCACCGGTCCGTGCTGGGGTGCATACGTGGCGGAGAAGTCGGACCAGGCCATACCGGCCGCCTCGGCTCGCAGCGCGAGCGGAAGCTTGCGGCCGTAGCGCGCCGCGAACGGGTCGAGCGACCCGGCGGGATCCGAGGCCGGAGCGCATCCGGAGTAGGCACGGAAGCGCGCATCGGCAGGAGAAGAAATCGAAGTGAAGGCGTTCATCGGAGTTGGTCTTCCACGAGGAGGAAGGACCGACGCGTAGCTCAACGACCCGCAGCGAGGGGTCGGTCCGAATCAGACCCCGCTACGGCGGTGAACTACGAGTACGCGCTTCATAGCGGCCAACTGTAGAGCGTCCCGGAGCGCTACGCAAATGCCCCGTATCCGTCAGCGAACCCGAGCAAGTGGAACCTGAGGAATCCCTCAGGTATCGTAAGGAGTGCCATCCCCCCCGATGGTGATGAACCCCAGCCATGACCCCCCATCCAAGGCTGGGGTTCAGCCATTTCCGGGGCCTCCCCCGGCAGGAACGACACGAGTGGTTCACTGGGTTCATGTCCACGCCGTCGCTCCGTGAATCCGCCTCGCCCGTGTCGGTCGAGCAGGCAGGGATCTGGGATGCCGAAGTCCTCGCAGACGTCGCAGCCGCTACGTTCCCGCTCGCATGCCCACCCGACGCCACCCGCGAAGACATCGCCGCATTCGTCGACGAAGCGCTTTCCGCCGAGAGGTTCAGCGAGTATCTGACCGATCCCCACCGGATCGTTCTCAAGGCAACGGCCGGGGACGAGATCGTCGGCTACCTCATGGCTGTCGATGCACCGCCCGCGAGTCCGGAGATCGAGGCGATGATCGACGCGCGCCCCGCGATCGAGATCAGCAAGATGTACGTGCTACCCGGCCATCACGGCACGGGCGTTTCCACCGCTCTGATGGCGGCCATCGTCGAGCGCGGCCTCGCCGCGAACCGGGCCGGGCTGTGGCTGGGGGTGAACCAGCTGAACGCACGAGCACGACGGTTCTACGAGAAGAACGGATTCGCGGTGGTGGGCACACGCACCTTCGTGATGGGTAGCCGGCTCTTCGACGACTACGTCATGCAGCGCAGGCTCTAGCCGGCCGCGACCTCGAACCGGGACAGGGCGAGCAGCCGGGAGGTCGCGCGCAGGTATTTCTTGCGGTAGCCGCCGGCCAGCATCTCGGCAGTGAAGATCTCGTCGAGCTTGGCACCGGCAACCGTGACCGGAATGCTCGCGTCGTACAGGCGGTCGGCCAGCACCACCAGGCGCAGCGCGACGGACTGATCCTGCGCCGGGTGCACTCCGTCCAGGAACACCGCGGAGACACCTTCGACGAGCTTGCCGTACCGCGACGGATGCAGCGTACTCAAATGCACGCACAGTGCGTCGAAGTTGTCGAGTGTGGCGCCGTCGACCTGTTCGGCACGCCCGACGAGTTCGTCGGAGTCGACCGGGTCGGGAGCGGGCGGCAGGTCACGATGGCGGTAGTCCGGACCGTCCACCCGAATCGTCTCGAAGATCGAGCCGAGTTTCTTGATCTCGCGCAGGAAGTCCTGAGCCGCGAACCGGCCCTCGCCGAGCTGTCCGGGCAAGGTATTGGACGTTGCGACGATCGATACTCCGCGCGCGGACAACTCGGTGAGCAACCGCGACACCAGCATCGTGTCGCCGGGATCGTCGAGCTCGAACTCATCGATGCACAGGACACTGTGGTTCGAGAGTTCGACGACCGCCTTGTTGAAGCCCAACGCTCCCACCACATGGGTGAGCTCGACGAAAGTACCGAAGGCCTTGGGCGAGGGAGCGCTGTGGAAGATCGAGGCCAGCAGGTGGGTCTTGCCGACACCGAACCCGCCGTCCAGGTACAGACCGGCACCCTGGGAGGGCGCCTTGCGGCCGAACAGTCCGCGTTTGCCGCCGCGGATCTTCGTGATCTTGCCGACGAACGCTTCCGCGGCCGCCACCGCGGCCGCCTGGCTGGGCTCGTTCGGATCCGGGATGTACGACGCGAAACTCACCTCGTCGAACATTGCGGGCGGCACCAGCTGCGCTACCAGCTGATCTGCGGGTACCACCGGATTGCGGTCGACGAGACGTTCGTGCATTCATCCAGGGTACGACCGCGGAATGACTCGTTCCCCACCCGAAGCCGGATTGCGACCTACTTCACAAGCCGTTCACAGCCTCTTCACCGCGCAGACCTCGTTCCACAACCCGCACCTGCCACCGGTGCGCGCGGTCCCCGCAACCACCTGGCAGGCTGTGCGCATGCGCAGAACCGGTGTGCTCGCGGTGGGGTGGATCGCAGTGGCCGCGGTGGTCGCCGCCTGTGGAGCCGGCCCCTCGATCCGTCCCGACGTAGCGGTGGTCCGCGAAAACCCGGGCGACCCGGGACCGTCCGAGTCGGAGACACCGGACGCCGTCCCGGAGCTGCCTGCGCCCGCGAACGAGCTCGCCTGGCGGGACTGCACCGCCGAGACGGTCGCCGCGCTGAACCTGCCCGCGGGCCCCACCGGCCTCGTGCTCGAATGCGCCGAAATCTCGGCACCGATCGACGTGGCCGGATCGGTTCCGGGTTCGTTCCCCCTCGGGGTACTCCGGGCCCGGCTGGAGGAAACCCCGCAGGACATCGCCCCGTTGGTCCTGACCACCGGAACGGATATCCCGTCCAGCCGGGCTGTGGCCGCGCTGGCCACCGGCCCGCTGTCCGGACTCCTCGCCGCCCGGCCCGTTGTGGCGCTGGACCGCCGAGGCATCGGGTCCTCGCAAACCATCGACTGCATGTTCGGCGCGGACCGACGGGCCCTCGCGGATCTCGGCCAGTTCGGTCGCACCGGCGAGCCCGCCGAACGGGTCGCCGAGCTCGGCCGACAGGTCACCATCTCGTGCACCGACTACCTGCAGCCCCAGGAATTGATGTTCGGCGCCCGCCACGCGGCGGACGACCTCGATCAACTTCGCAGAGCGTGGGATGTCGATCGGCTCGGTGTACTCGGAATCGGAAACGGCGCGACCGTCGCCCTGGCGTATGCCGCGCAATACCCGCAGAGCGTCGGCCGGCTCGTTCTCGACTCCCCCGCCGCGGCCGACGCAGACGCCGAACTGCTCGCAGAGGCCCGGGTACGGGGCGCCGAGGCAGCGTTCGACGCGTTCGCCAGGCAATGCATCGCCCTGGACTGCTCGCTCGGACCGGATCCCCGCGCGGCCGTCGAAGAGTTGCAAGGCCTGGCGGCGAGTGGCTCGCTGGCGCCGGTCTCGTCGAACGCGCTACTCACTGCGATATCTGCGTTTCTGGGCACTCCGCGCGGCGATCTGCAAGCTCGCATCCGTGAGTTGTCCGATGTGCTGGCGGCGGCCCGGGACGGGGACGTCATGCCCCTGCTCGAACTTGTCGGACCGGCAGAAGCGATGCTCGCGTCGGACGGACAGTTCGTGTCGCGATGCAGTGACGGTCAGCGATGGCCCACGACGATGCGCGCAGCCGAACTGCGCGAGAGCTGGGCGACGATTTATCCGTTGTTCGGCGCCGACGGCGCGATCGCGGCGTCCGCGTGCACTGCGTGGCCGAGCATGCCCGCACCCCCACTGCCGTCGGAGTTGCGTGTGCCGACACTCGTCACGACGGCGGCGGCCGATCCGCTGGTGGGCAACGCCGGGCTCGAAACCGTCACCGGGGCGTTGACCGCGGTCGCGGCACCGTGGGCCGCGGTGTCGTGGCAAGGCGCCGGGTATTCGGCCGCGCTGCACTCGACCTGCATACAGGCACAGATCGAGGCCTACCTCGACGGCGGGGAACTGCCCCCGAACGGCAGCCTGTGCCCCGCCTGACGGCCGGCCGACGGTTTCCCCGGGATCGGCGGACACCAGCTCGGGGTGAGCGGGGGACGTGAGCGGGTGCGACCTCGCGCGGGGTACCGTTCCGGGGTGTTCCTCAGCAGTCTCGAGCCTCGCACCGCCCGCACCACCGCGGAGGTGGTCAAGTGCATCGCGTGGCCGTTGGCCGTGCTCACGGTCCTGCACCGGGTCGTCGTCAAGGCCGTCAACGGTTTCCGCACCGACGACTTCACGCCGGTGTACAACGCAGCCCTGGCCTTTCTCAACCGGCAGCCGGTCTACACCGCCAATTTCCAGTGGGTAGACCCGCATTACCTGTACCCGCCGTCCGGGACGCTGCTGATCTCGCCGATCGCCGTGATCGATCCCGAACGGTCCCGGTGGCTGTTCATCATCGCGAACGCCGTCGCGATTCTCATTGCGCTCTACCTGCTGTTGCGGATGTTCGGTCTCCGCCTCGACTCACCCGTCGCGCCACTGTTGGTGCTCGGCGCGTTCTCGTCCGAGACGGTGACGAACACCCTCGTATTCACCAATATCAACGGGCTGGTCCTGCTCGGCGAGATCGCATTCCTGGCGTTGCTGCTCAAACGACGTGATCTGTGGGCCGGTGCCGCGCTCGGACTCACGTTCGCCGTCAAACCGATTCTCGCGCCTCTGCTGTTGTTGCCGCTCGTGCGCGGCCAGTGGAAGGTGTTTCTCACCGCGGCGGGCGTGCCCCTGGCATTGACGCTCATCGCCTGGCCGCTGTCCGTGGACGCATGGCAGTTCGTCGAACACACGGTGCCGTACCTGCTCGAGTCCCGCGACTACTTCAACAGCGCGATCGTCGGAAACGGCATGTACTACGGATTGCCGACCTGGCTGATCATCCTGCTGCGCGGCGCGCTCGCTGTCATGGTCGCGGCCTCGGTGTGGCTGCTGTACCGCTACTGCCGCCACGACGAACTGTTCTTCGTGTGCACCACGGCCGGCGTAGTGCTCGGCGCGTCGTTCCTGCTCGGCTCCCTCGGCCAGATGTACTACTCGATGATGCTGTTCCCGCTTCTGATGACGGTGCTGCTACCCAATTCGGTGATGCGCAACTGGCCGGCCTGGCTCGCGGTGTACGGATTCCTCAGCTACGACTCGTGGTTGTCCGGACGGTGGGTCGAAACCGGACGCGCCGCCGAATACATGAAGACGACGTTCGGATGGTCGCTCCTGCTCATCGTGGTCTTCGCGGTGCTCCTGGACCGCTACCTCGCCGCACGCCGCGAGGGCCGGCTCGGCGACGGTATCGAGCCTTCCCATCTGTTGCCGACGACGAAAGCGGAGTCCGAACCGCAGCCGACGCGGACCTGAGCGCCGTCCGGGCAGGTGCCTCGTGGCGAGGGAACTCTCGCAGCGCTAGCGTGGACTCCATGACTTCCACTCCCCGATCGGAATCCTCCCCCGAGGTCGCTCTCAGCGATGAGGAATGGCGTGCCAGGCTCACCCCGGCGGAGTACGCGGTGCTGCGGGAGGCAGGCACCGAGCGCCCCTACACCGGCGAATACACCGACACCGAAACCGCGGGTGTGTACGAGTGCAGGGCATGCGGTGCTGCACTGTTCCGCAGCACCGAGAAATTCCATTCGCATTGCGGCTGGCCCTCGTTCTTCGATCCGGCCGATTCCGATGCGGTGATCCTGCGCTCCGACGATTCGCTGGGGATGCGGCGGGTGGAGGTGTTGTGCGCGTCGTGCCACAGTCATCTCGGGCACGTCTTCGAGGGCGAGGGGTACTCGACCCCGACGGATCAGCGGTACTGCATCAATTCGATTTCCCTGCGCCTGGTTCCGAAGGAGTGAGACCGGCGGCGAGCAGCGCCTGCCACAAGCCGTCGATCCGTTCTTCGGTCGGGAGCGGCTCGACGAGCTGAAAGGCGCACCCGAGGTCGCGGGCCGCGCCATCGGCCTTTTCGCTGTCGCCGATCATCAACGTCCGCTCCGGTGCGACGCCCAGTGCGTCGAGCGCATACCGGAAGATCCGCGGTTCGGGCTTCACCGCGCCGATCTCGTATGACAGCGCGAACACCGAGACGAGGTCGTCGATACCGAGGGCTGCGAATGCGGGCCGCAGGTCGAAGGCGATGTTGCTCAACACCCCGATCCCGATTTCGTCACCCGCGAGGGCTTCGATCACCGCGACCGCGTCCGGGTACACCGTCCAGCACATCGGGTCGATCGCCTTCGCATAGAGGGCCTGCGCTTGTTCGGGATCGGCAACACCGGACCTACGGAGCACGGTGAGGTACGCATCGCGGTGCCACCGTGGATCGCGGTCGCGGTTGATCCACGCGTGGTGTTCCTCGGCGTCCATCTCCACAGGCTGGCCGGTCGGGGCGGTGAGCCGCCGCATCACCTCTGCCTGCCGGTGGACATCGAATGCCTCGCCACGATCGTCGGTGATGCCCTCCATCCAGCTCTCGTCCTCCTGCAGCCGGAACAACGTGCCGGAGAAGTCGAACAACACCGCGTCGAACGGATTCGAGCTCATGACTCGAGGCTAGCCGCTGTCCTGCGGTCGGCGCTCCAGGACGACGGGTGGGTCGTAGGCACGGATCGGGGGCAGCGTGCCGTCGAACCGTTCCACTTCGACCAGCACATGCTGGCCCGTGCATCCGCGGGAGAGCCGCGAGGTTCCTACATCGGGGGTGAGCACGTTGACGTTGCCGTGCACGCACATCGAGTTCGGGTCGGCCGGATCGAGCGGGTCGTACCAGGCGCCGGTCGCAAGCTGGACGACGCCCGGCAGCAGTCCGTCGTCGAGCACCGCCCCGGCCAGGCACGCACCCCGGTCGTTGAACACCCGCACCGCGTCTCCGTCGGCGATACCGCGTGATGCGGCGTCGTCGGGGTGCAGCCGTATCGGTTCACGGCCACGCACCTTCGAGGCCTGACTGACCGCACCGTGGTCGAGTTGGGAGTGGAATCGGGTGGCGGGCTGATTGGCGATCAGGTGCAGGGGAAACGTCGCGGCCCGTTCTCCCCCGAGCCATTCCTCCGGTTCGTACCACCGGGGATGTCCCGCACAGTCGTCGTAGCCGAACCCGGCGATCGTCTCGGAGAAGATTTCGATACGACCGCTCGGGGTGGTCAGCGGGTTCTTGTCCGGGTCGGATCGGAATTCCGAGAAAAGGACGAGATCGTCCTCGGTGCGCATCGCGACGTGTCCGCGCGCGAGGAACTCGTCGTAGTCGGGAGCGTCCCCGCCGTCGGCGTGAACGAACCGCTGCCATTGCTCGTAGAGGTGCCGCACCCACTGCGCCGAAGTCCTGTTCTCGGTGAACCGTTCACCGAAACCGAGGCGCCGGGACAGTGCCGCGAACACGTCGTAGTCGTCGCGGGCCTGTGCGTGTCGCGGCGCAACCGGGTGCATCGCGACCATCAGTGCATCGTTGCGGGTGCACGCGAGATCCTCGCGTTCGAGCGACGTGGTGGACGGCACGACGATGTCGGCGTGTTTCGCCATCGGCGTCCAGTACGGATCGTGTACGACGATCGTGTCGGGCCGAGTGAGAGCGCGTCGAAGGCGACCGAGGTCCTGATGGTGATGGAACGGATTGCCGCCGGCCCAGTACACCAACCGGATGTCGGGGAACGTGCGACGTTCACCGTCGAGGTCGTACGGCTCGCCGGGATGCAGCAGCATATCGGCGATCGCGGCGACGGGGATCACGTCGTCGACGGGGTTGTTGCCCTGGAACAGGGTGGGCAGCGGATAGGGCACCGGCGCAAGACCCGGTTCGTTCATGGACCCGTAGCCGTGCCCGAATCCTGCTCCGGGTAAGCCGATCCGGCCGAGCATCGCCGCGAGCGTCACACCCATCCACGGGGCCTGCTCGCCGTGCCGGACACGCTGCAACGACCAGGTGACGCAGACGAGGGTGCGTCCGGCGGCCATGCGGCGGGCGAGGTCGCGGAGAACGCGGGCGTCGACACGAGCAATCGAGGCGGCCCACTCGGGGGTCTTGGGCAGTCCGTCGGTGTCGCCGAGAAGGTAACGCTCGAACACGTCGTAGCCGACGCAGTACCGGTCGAGGAACGCGCGGTCGGCCAGGCCTTCGGTGGCCAGGACGTAGGCCAGCCCGAGCATCACCGCGACGTCGGTGCCCGGGATCGGCGTGATGCGCTCTGCTTCGCCGTGGATGTCGTCGGCGATCGGGCTGATCGAGACGATCTTCCCTCCCCGCGCGCGCAGATCGTCGAGCGCGGAGCGGGTCGGGTGGTCACTGGTACCACCGTCGTTGGCACCGGTGTTCTTCACCGGTACACCGCCGAAGCACACCATCAGGTCGGTGCTGCGAGCGATGATGTCCCAATTGGTCGCTCGGGCGAAGAGTTTCCAGTGGGTGCCGACGACGTGCGGCATGACGACACCGGTCGCGCCCAGGGAGTAGCTGTACCTCGAGGCAGTGTAGCCGCCGAACTGTTTGAGGAAGCGGTGCACCTGGCTCTGCGCATGATGGAACCGGCCCGGCGCGGACCAGCCGTAGGAGCCGCCGAAGATCGCGCGGTTACCGTGCGTGTCTTTCACACGCCGCAGTTCGCCCGCGAGCAACTCGATCAGTTCGTCCCACGACACGGCGACGAACTCGTCGCTGCCGCGGCGGTCGGTCGGGCCGGGACCCTGTTCGAGCCATCCGCGCCGCACCGCCGGGTGGGCGATGCGGCTGCGGTGA
>NZ_JAUZMZ010000108.1:0-16641 GCF_036327435.1 Rhodococcus chondri
GCTCTTTCGTCGAGTCGAGTTGGTAGCTCTCTCGAAGAATCACGCGGTGACCGTCTTTCGTCCGGTTACGACACGCCGGTCAGCTCATTGAGCTCCGGCTTCTACACCACTCTGATGGACGCAACCCCACATCGCAGCTCCCGACCGTGACATCGCAGTGCTGGTGAGCAATCATCTTCGACCGTGGATCCCCGCATTACTGGCTTTGACTGCGAATTCGCCTGTCATCCTCGGCCGCGACACCGGGTACGCGAGCTGGCGGCACATGCTGTGGACCCGGTGGCCGAGCGCGGGACCGCCGCCGCACTTCCGGTCGGCGCGCCACTACGACGAAGTGATCGCGACCATGCTGGACTACGGGAGCATCCTCGATACCGCAATGGTCTATTGGGATATCCGGTTGTCCGCGCACCAGCCCACCATCGAGATACGGGTCAGTGACGTTCCCGCCACCGTGCAGGAAACCATCCTGTTGGCGACCCTGGTGCGGGGACTGGTTGTCACCGCACAAGCATCGCTCGCGCGCGGCGAACTCGCCCCGCCCGTCGACCCCGAGGTTCTCCGGGCCGCGTATTGGCGGGCTGCCCGCTACGGTTTGGACGGAGACGGCGTCGATGTGAGGAGCCGGCAGGTAGTTCCCGCGTCTATTCTGCTGTCGCGGCTGCTTGCCCATATCCGGGCAGCATTGGAAGAGACCGGTGACTACACCGCCGCGCGGAACGCGCTCGAGTCGGTTCATGCCCTCGGTAACGGTGCCCGCCGGCAGAGACGTGCGCTGCGTGCAGGCACCGTGGCAGATGTGCTCGACGTGGTTACCGTACGTCCGCGGTGATCTCCGTGCTGTGCCTGTGTCCTCGGGTCCGCTTCGAGGAGGCAGGTATCTTGCTACCGTCGAAAGGTCGGTGACCACGCGCGACCTCCGGAGGCGACAGATGATGTCCCCCTCGACACCCCAGGAACCGAAGAACTCCAAGACTTCGTCGACGACGCACGAGACGGTGCTGGCTTCCCCGCGAGTCGGCCCGCCCCTGAGCGAACCCGACGATGAAAGCGAACTCGAGCTCGCTGCCGACGCCGCGAGTGAGATCAGTGAACTCGGTGCCGCGATCGCCCTGGGCATCACCGAGCACAAACCCGAAGCCGACTCCGGTCCGGCCGCGGCCGCCGGGCGGCCTGCCGGACAGTCCGGTTTCCCCGGTGGAGGTCTCCTCGCGCCCGCCAAGCAGACCGGCACTCTGATGATCGACACCTACGAGACCGCCCTGGGGATCCTCCTGGCGGTGGAGCAGCGGGTCGGAGCCATGAGCGGACTCGGTTGGATCGACCGGTTGACCCGGGCGCACGTCTCGCTGGTCACCTCGGTCAGCAGCCCGATGTTCTCCGCCGTTCGGAAGGTCTTGAAGTGACATCCTGACCTGCACAGCGACATGCGAATCCACAGCGCCTGCGGAAGCTGCGGTCAGGCGGTCGTCCGGACCCGTTTCTGCTCACTGTCCGATCGAGTGAGTCGCTGATAGGCAAGGTGGGTGAGTGTTTCGAGAGGCCCGCGCTCGAACCGGCGCAACCACAGTCGCGACACCATGATCAAAATGAGGGCTACGACACCGAACAAGACCACCGTCGCCGGAACGACGGTGCTCCCGTCCAACCGCGCGGCGAGCCCGAAACCCCACCCGTAGCAGACGATCGAACACAGGATGTTCTGCAGCACATAGCAACTCAGTGCCGTGCGTCCCACATACGAGAGTCCGCGACCGGCCGTGCCGGGCTTGCGGCCGTTCGCGTAGCGATGCGCGATCGCGGCCAGCATGCCGAGCGCGACCGCCGGTGCCGTCCCGTACCTGCCTGCGAGAAGTCCGGCGTCGCCGCCGAAGAGTCCGAGCGCGAAGTCGAGCGGAAGCGCCACGGCGAGGCCTGCGACCATCAGCCGCCGTCGCAGCGTGGCGCGGTCGGGATCGAGGATGCGGGCGCCGAAAAGATGTGCACCGACGAGGAACAGCGCAATCGACAGCGGCAGGATGAACACGACCTCGAGTCGGAACAGCGCCAGGTTGTCGACGCGGAAGGCGACGAGGTCCCAGAAGGTGCCGTCCGCGTACGGGTTCGGCGACAACGGCCCGGATTGCGGCGGGGGCGCGGATGACAGTGCCAGGACGAGCAGTGCGAGCATGGCGGCATGGATGCCGAGGGCGCACCCGATCCAGATGCGTTGCGCACGGATGCCGGTGGTGAGTACGAAGGCCACGATCAGGCCGGTCACCGCATAGCCGGTGAGGACGTCGAACTCGGTGAACAGAAAGAAGTGCACCAGTCCATCGATCATGAGTAACGCTGCGCGCCAGGGATAACCGCCCGGCCAGCGTAGCCCTCGCCGCGCCGCGGAACGTTGCTGGATGGCCAATCCGATGCCGAACATGAGCGTGAGCAGGCCCAGGAACTTTCCCTGGGCGAGTTGCTGAAGCACGGCCTGCGCCGGCGCCCACCCGCCGGTGGCGCCGCCGGTGCCGTTGATGTAACCGATCAGCCCCTCGGCATTGGTGAAAATCCAGATGTTGGTGGCCAGGGTGCCCAGGATGGCCGCGCCACGCATGACATCGAGAGCGATATAGCGGCGTGGGCTCAGGGGAAGTGAGGTCATGAGCTGCTCGATTCCACCTTGTTAGCACGGATGTGTTAGCAACAAGCTATGCTAGCACACTCGTGCTAATATGGACGTGTGCCCAAGCTCATCGATCGCGACCAGAGGCAGCAGGAGATCGCCGAGGCCGTATGGCGCGTGATTCAGCGCGACGGCGTGGGTGCGGTGTCGGTACGTGACGTCGCCGCCGAAGCCGGACTGTCGACGGGTTCACTGCGGCATGTATTTGCCAGCAAGACAGAACTTCTCGCGTACTCGATGCGGCTGGTCCAGGAACGGGTGCTCGCACGCGTCGAAGCGCACCTCGCCGTCGCCGATCCGTGGGAGCGGGCTCTTGCGATACTCGACGAATTTCTGCCGCTCGACGAGCGTCGTCGCTCCGAGATGGAAGTCAACCTCGCCTTGATCGCCGAAGGCCCCGCCCATCCCATGCTCACCGAGATCGGTCTCGACGCTCAGCGAAAACTACGCACCGGGTGCACGCGCATCCTGGCCGGGCTCGCCCGGGAAGGGCTCATTGCGTCCACCTGCGACCTCGATGCCGAAGCCATGCGACTGCATGCCCTCATCGACGGCGCCGCGATGCACGTACTGCTCGGCGACACCGACACTCCGCAGACCGCGCAACGGATGATCGCGGATCATCTGCGCACCCTGGCCTGACCGGCACGAACCGCCGGGCACTCGGCGGTGTCACCCCTTTATGTTGCGGGGGTCCTGGCCGTAGGTGTTGCGCTCCCCGATGGTGCCGTCGAAGTTGTGGATGATGTGCTCGACCTTGCGCCGGCGCGCCTCCTCGCGTCCTTCGCGGATCGCTTCGTCTCTTGTCTTGTGCGTTCCGAAGGTGCTTCCGTCCTGGCCTTCGATCCTGTTGTGCCAGCTTCCGTCCTGATGGAACGTCTCGACATCACCTGTAGGCATGACCACTCCCTTCTCGCACTCTGTTGCTCATGCGTACCCGTGATGTGCTCGCTCGAACCTTCCGCTCGGGTGGCCTGTAGGCGAGTGGTGTGCCGTGGTCGTCGTCGCCGCTTCCCGTCTCCGGGGGCGGACCTGCGTTCTCGCCCGGGTGCCTCAGACGGGAGCTTCCCAGCACACGCGGGTGCCTCCGTCGTCGGCGGACCCGATAGCGAACGAACCGCCGCACTGCTGCGCCCGACGCTCGAGGTTGGCGAGTCCGCTGCGGCGCGACACCGCGGAAAGTCCGATGCCGTCGTCGACGATTTCGATGCTGAAAGCATCCTGCACCGAGACGGCCACCGAGATGTTCTCCGCCTGGGAATGCCGCAGGGCGTTGCTGATCCCTTCTCTCAGGACCGCCTCTGCGTGGGCGTGGAGCCGACTGGGGACGAGGGTGTCGATCGGGCCCACGAATTGGACGTTCGGTGTCACCGACGACTGGATCGTGAGGTCACCGACGACATCGAGCAGCCGACGCCGCAGACTGGTGGAGGCGGCGGCTCCCGAGGTGTGCAGATCGAAGATGGTGGTGCGGATTTCACGGACAGTGCGGTCGAGTTGCTCGACCGCACGCTGCACGACATCGACGATCCGGTCGGCGCCCGCGTCGGGGATCATGGCGCTCTGCAGGCTCATGCCGGTCGCGAAGAGGCGCTGGATCACGTTGTCGTGCAGGTCTTGCGCGATCCGGTCGCGGTCGGCCAGAACGTCGAGCAAGCGTTTTCTGCGCTGCTGTTCCGTGAATTCCAGCGCGACCGCAGCCAGATTCGCCATCGTTTCGAGGCGCGCGACGTCCTCGTCCTCCCACGGATCCGACCCGGGAGGACGCGTGACGATCAGTACGCCGGTGACCGTCGCGGTCGCGGACAGCGGCAGCACCACCGCATGCCCGGCATCACCCTGCCCTGCCGACGGCAGTCCGGCGAGGCTCTCGGGCAGCACAGCACGCCGCATCTTCAGCGCTTGCAGCACAGGAGAATCCGTGAGGTCGACGCGTGCGCCGTCGGTGGTGGGGACGGCGGGGGACGCGGCGCGAACAGTGCCGTGCGTGCCCTCGACGAGTACCACGTATGCGCCGGCGCAGTGTGCGAGTTCGCGAACCTGCCCGGTGAGCAGGTCCAGCGTCTCGTCGACCGAACCGCCCACCAGTAGCCGGGCGTTGACCGATGCCATTGCGGTGAGCCAGCGTTCGCGGGTCAGGGCACTTTCGAAGAGCCGGGCGTTGTCGACGGCCATGCCGGCCGAGGTGGCGAGGACCTTGAGGATGATCTCGTCCTCCTCCGTGAATTCCGGTGCGCCGAGTTTCTCGGTGAGGTAGATGCTTCCGAAAACCTTGCCGCGCACCATGATCGGCGTTCCGAGAAAGCTCTTCATCGGTGGGTGGTTCGGTGGGAAGCCGATGGACGACGGATGCTGCGACAGGTCCGCGACGCGCACCGGCCGCGGATCGTTGATGAGCAATCCGAGCAGTCCGAGGCCCTCGGGCAGGTGATCCATCCGGCCGCGTTCTTCCGGCGTGATCCCGACGTAGACGAACTCCGACAGGCCGCCGTCCGCCGCGCGTACGCCGAGTGCTCCATACCTGGCGTCGAGCAGCGACGTCGCGGAGGTGACGATCCGCTGCAGCATCGAGTCCAGTTCGAGACCCGATCCCACCACCAGCACGGCTTCGAGCAGTCCTCGCAGGGTGGCGGGCGTCGACACGCGGTCGACGAGGCGCTCGCGGATCTCGGACAGCAGCGTCTCGATGCTCGAATCGGTTCCGTCGGTCATGCGGCACCACCTATCAGGTCCAGGGCGCGCGGCACTGCCGTGGCCGACGGGTCGGTCTTCGCGCGGCCCAGATCGTGCGCAGCGCCCGCGACCTCCACGAGCGCCGTCGGGGCCGGGATCAGCGACAGGGCGCGGCGCAGTTCGTCGAGGGTGCCGAACGGGTCGCGGTCTCCGTGCACGAAAACCGACGGCATCGAGATGCTCGGCAGATGTTCGGTGCGGGCCTTGTCCGGTTTGCCCGGCGGGTGCAGCGGATACGACAGCAGCACGAGCCCCTCCGCGAGGTGCGGTTCTTCGGCCGCGAGCATCGACGTCTGCCGGCCGCCGTAGGAGACACCGCCGAGCAGCAGCGGCCCGTCGGTGTGCTCCCGCAGGCGGGTGGCGGCGTCGGCGATGCCTGCCCGGTCCTCGGCGGCGCGGGACGGTTGCGGCGGTCCCTTCGGGTTGCGGCGACGAAAGGGCAGGTCGTAGCGCAGTGCGGCGAACCCGTGCTGGGCGAACCGGTCGCACATGAGCTGCAGAATCGTCGAATCGCTGTTGCCGCCCGCCCCGTGCGTCAGCGCGACGGCGCCGCGGGGCGCACCCCGGGGCATATGCAGGCGGCCGCGCACGGAGCCGGTGTCGAGCAGTTCGGAACTCACACCGACACGGTATCGGTCAGGCCGACGCGGGTGACGGCCACAGCACCGTCTTCCACACGTGCCGCACCATTGCGACGAAGACGAGTGCCCAGGCGCCGACCGCGAGCCACAGTTCCACCGCGCCGACCGCGCCGACCAGGGGCAGGTCGTCGGCCTGCCCCAGGTACATGCCGGCCACGGCGTACATGCCCAGGGGGAACACGATCGACCACAGCGACGAGTCGTAGGACAGCGGGACGCGGTTGGTCCGGTGACGCCACCAGCCTGCTGCGATCAGGGGAGGAAATAGCCAGGTCGCGAACGCCCAGCTCACCACGGCGAGGCCTCCGATCATCCCGCGGGTGGCCGCGACCATGGGCGCGTCGGCCATCTCGAGGATCCGGGCTCCGGCCACCACCGTGATCGAGCAGGCGCCCATCGACACCCAGTACGGGGCGGTCAGCTCGGTCGGTTTCAGCGGGTACTGCATCAAGCGGGCGGCGACGAAGATCCCGGCCGCCGCGTACAGGAACAGGCCCACGGCCCACGAGAACACCGCGACCGCGGCCAGCAGCCGGTGCAGCTCGCGGTAGACGGGTTGCAGCGTGGCAGCCGCCACCGCCACGGATTCGCTGGCGACGACCCAGACAAACCAGGTGCCGTTGGCCTTCGCGAGCACCGGACGCTGCTCGGTGCCGAGTACCGCTGTCCACGGCACCACGTAGCCGAGGACGAGCCAGGTCAGCGCGCCGACGGCGAGGAGAACCGCCGCCGTCGAATGCCATCCGCCCATCATCAGCCGCACGCCGAGCACGTTGCTGCCGGCGATGAAGGTGAAGAACCCGAAGGCCCGGCTCGAATCGGTCATGTCGTCGCGCACAGCCGTGCGGAATGCCGCGACGCGCCAGGCCGAGAACAGCACCAACGCCGCGTAGGCTGCGACCGACACGAGCATCAGCACGTTCGACGCCACCGTGAAGTCCTGCAGGTGCAGCCCGATCGAAACGATGCCGCTGCTCATGACGAGAGCGAAGTATCCGGGGTTGAGCGTCCGGATCGCGCGCAGCATCCGAGTCGAGAAGTCCACGCCCGGGAGGTTACTTGAGCAGTCGCGACATCCGGCGGTCCGCGAGGATCTTCCCGCCCGTCTGACAGGTGGTGCAGTATTGGAAGGCGCGCTCGGCGTACGCCCCCTCGCGCACCGTGTCGCCGCACACCGGGCACGGCAGTCCCGTCCGCGCATGCACACGCAGCCCCGACCGTTTCTCGCCTTTCAGGCGGGCGGCGGCCTGTCCCACCGAGCGTTCGACGGCGTCGGTGAGCACCGACCGCATCGCGTCGTACAGCGCGCCGATCTGCTCGTCGGTGAGCCGGCCGGCGGTGGCGAACGGCGACAGTTGCGCCACGTGGAGGATCTCGTCGGAATACGCGTTGCCGATACCGGCCAGCACCGACTGATCGGTCAGCAACGTTTTCAGGCGCGACGTACCGCCGGCCAGCCGGGCGGCGAATTCGTCGGCGGTGACGGCGAGCGCGTCCGGGCCCAGTCGCGCGACCCCGGGAACGTGGTGCGGATCGTCGACGACCCACACCGCGAGCCGCTTCTTGGTGCCGGCTTCGGTGAGATCGAATGCGGGGGTGGTCGCATCCGGGGCGAACAGGTGCACCCGCATCGCCAGCGGTCCCTTGCCGAGTTTCGGTGGGGTCGGCGAAGGTTCGTCGATCCACCGCAGCCACCCCGCCCGCGACAGGTGCGTGAGCATCCACAGTCCGCCGCAGTCGATCGCGAGAAATTTCCCGAACCGGGCCGCGGCGGTGATGTCCCGGCCCTGAAGGGCGGTGATCGGCGGATCTGCGGTCTGCAGGACGCTGAGCGCGGCCACGTCCACGCGGCCCACCACCGAACCGACGGCGTGTTCTCGCAGGAACACGGCCAACGCTTCCACCTCGGGGAGCTCGGGCATGCGATCAGGCTACGACCCGTGCGCGCTTCCGGCAGCGGTAACTACCGGAAGCGCGCACGGGCGGCGCAGCCGCCTAGACTACGTGCCGTGACTGTGCCGACCCCTTACGAAGATCTTCTGCGCCTCGTCCTCGACACCGGCACCCCCAAGGCGGATCGCACCGGTACCGGCACACGCAGCCTGTTCGGCCACCAGATGCGTTTCGACCTGTCCCAGGGCTTTCCGCTGATCACCACGAAAAAGGTGCACGTGAAGTCCATCGTGTACGAGCTGCTGTGGTTCCTGCGCGGCGACTCGAATGTGCAGTGGTTGCGCGACCACGGCGTCACCATCTGGGACGAATGGGCCGACGCGGACGGCGAGCTCGGGCCCGTCTACGGCGTGCAGTGGCGGTCGTGGCCCACCCCCGACGGCCGGCACATCGATCAGATCAGCCAGGTCGTCGACACCATCCGCAGCAATCCCGACTCACGTCGCATGATCGTCTCGGCCTGGAACGTCGCCGACCTCGACGACATGGCGCTGATGCCGTGCCACGCGTTCTTCCAGTTCTACGTGGCGGACGGCAAGCTCAGCTGCCAGCTCTACCAGCGCAGCGCCGACCTGTTCCTCGGTGTGCCGTTCAATATCGCGAGCTACGCGCTGCTCACCCACATGGTCGCGCAGCAGACCGGCCTCGAAGTCGGCGAGTTCATCTGGACGGGCGGCGACTGCCACATCTACGACAACCACGTCGAACAGGTCACCGAGCAACTCACCCGCCGGGCGTACCCGTACCCGGCCCTGCAGCTGCGTCGGCGGGATTCGCTCTTCGACTACGAATTCGACGATGTCGAGATCGTCGGCTACCGGCATCACCCGGCCATCAAGGCGCCGGTGGCGGTGTGAGCGACCACGTCACCCTGATCTGGGCGCAGGCCCGCGGCGGCGTGATCGGGCGCGACGGTGCGATTCCGTGGCACCTGCCCGAAGACATGGCCTTCTTCAAGAACGCCACGCTCGGCAAGCCCGTCGTCATGGGCCGGCTCACCTGGGATTCACTGCCTCCGAAGTTCCGGCCGCTGCCGGGCCGGCGGAACATCGTCGTCACCCGCGACCCGGAATGGGCCGCGGAAGGAGCCGAGACCGCCGACGGTGTCGATGCGGCGCTGGCTCTCGCGCGTACCGCCTCGGTGGACACCGTCGTGATGGGGGGCGGCCAGATCTATGCGCTGGCGCTGCCGCACGCGACGCAGTTGCTCGTGACCGAAATCGACCTCGAGGTCGACGGCGATTCGTACGCGCCGGAGATCGGCCCGGAATGGGACGTTCTCGATCCGGGACAGTGGACCGAATCGACCACCCGAATCCGGTTCCGCTGGGTCCGGTACGCGCGAAGCTGAGTGCATGCCCCCGCGGGTGGGCCATACTTTCGACCATGGACAAGCTTTCCCTCACCGCACTGGCACGGCAGCAATTGAAACTGGCCGCGACCTCGAACAGTGGCCGGAGCTCGCAGACGGTTTTCGGTGGGCACACCAAGCATCTGCGGCAGACCGTCGTGGCACTGCTGGCCGGTCGCGAGCTCGCTGAACACGACAGCCCCGGCGAGGCGACCCTTCAGGTGCTCAGTGGGCAGTTGTCCCTGGTCGCGGGCGAGAAGTCGTGGAAGGGGTCGGCGGGCGATCTGTTGATCCTCCCTCCCCAGCGGCACAGCGTCTCGGCCGTCGAGGATGTCGCGTTTCTGCTCACGGTATCGATGTGACGCCCCGGTAACCGTTGTAGCCCTCCCACGCCAGGCGACGTTCCCGGCGCGGGTCGTGTTCGAGCCGGGACGGAACGTCCAATATCAGGGTGGCCCGGTCCTTCTCGTAGTACGGGGGCCACGAGGGCAGAGGTTCGCCGTCCCGCGCGAAGCTCAGCCAGTGTCGCTGAACGGTCGCCGACACCGTGCGCAGCCCGCGGCGTCCACCCGCGAAGGTGAGCAGACGTCCGAACAGTTCGTCGGCCTGGTCGAACACGGCGAGCAGTTCGAGTGCGTGGGTGGCGTCGAATCCGGTCCAGCGCAACAGCCGCGGCGCGTAGTCGAAGCGGTAGCTGTAGGTGGGTGCGTACTGCGAGTGGGCCTCCGCGATCTGCAGCGAGGGATACCAGAAGGTGAGGTCGCCGCCGAGGTCGACCGCGGCGCGCTCCGACGGATATCCGGGGTAGGCGGTGACCACTCGTTTCCCGGCCTCGGGGTCGGTGTGCGCGAACATCCGGTCGATGCGTTCCGAATTGGTGGGTAGCGCGTCGAGGAACCTGGGGAACAGCGCACCTTCGCGGTCGTTGGTGCCGATGAGAAGCGGCACGGGGTGCGCCGCGCCGGTCTCGTACGCTTCGAGCGGGGGGAGTGGCACGAACTCGCCGTCGACGACCGGCCCGAACGCGTGCAGTCCCGGCGTCTCACGCAGCACCGCCGCGCCGAGTTTCGAACCGGCCCTGCCGAGTTCGGCGGGTGTCGCGGTGAGCAGCGCGTCTGCTGCGGAGTCGGAGCCGGCGCCGAGGAACTCGACGAATTTCCTGCTCCAGGCGCGGGCGTGGGCGGCGTCGTTCACCAGGCCCGGCGCCGGACTCTGCGCGATGGCCCGCGCGAACAGTCCCCGCGCCGCCGGTGTCGCGAGCAGTGTGGTGACCGAGGTCCCGCCCGCGGACTCACCGAAGATTGTGACGCTGGCGGGGTCACCGCCGAAGGCGGCGATGTTGCGCTGCACCCACTCGAGGGCTGCAACCTGATCCCGCAAACCGATGTTGGAGTCGAAACGGTGTTCGTCCGTGGAGAATTCGCTGAAATCGAGAAAACCCAGCGCGCCGAGCCGGTAGTTCACCGACACGTAGACGACGTCGCCGTCCCGCACGAGCGACTCGCCGCTGTAGAGCGACAACGCGGTGGTGCCGAGTGTGAACGCGCCGCCGTGGATGAACACCATGACCGGCCGCGGCACGTGGGTTCGTCCCGCGGGTGCGAGCACGTTCAGGGTCAGGCAGTCCTCGCCCGCGGTGATGCGCTTGCCCGGCCCGATGGTCAGCCCGCGTGGATGCTGGCAGGCGGCGTTTCCGAAGCGGGTGGCGTCGCGTTCGCCCTCCCACGGCTCGACGGGCTGCGGAGCACGCAGGCGTCCCGGGCCGACCGGGGGAGCGGCGTAGGGGATACCGCGCCAGGCGACGAGGTCTCCGAGCCGGGTGCCGCGGACGGCGCCGTCCGCGTATGTGACGAGGGTCTCGGGCGTCATGATGCGCACTGTACGTCACGGGCCGACGGTGAGGCAGTCCGCTGCGTGCGGATCGCGACCGTTTCGCCCGGATCGGATAATGTCGCAGCGGCGCAGGAGAGGGGGCGCGGTGACGGAGACGGTGGCTACCACGCAGGACGCGTCTTCCCGGGTCGACACGGTGCTGGAGGCGTCCGTGAAGGTGCTTCGCGCCTACGGGCTGAACAGCACCGCCGACCTGGCCCTTGCCAAGGCTTCGTCGGCGGCCGGGACGCTTCGGCGCACCGTGGTCGTGGTCGGCGAGATCGAGCGGGGCAAGAGCGCCCTCGTCAACGCGCTGATCGGCGAAATCGATGCCTCTCCCACCGCGGTCGAGGTCACCACCTCCGCGGCGGTGCGGTTCGTGCCGCCCGACGATCGGCATCCCCCCGGTTCGGCAGAATTGCTGTTCGCCGACCGCAGTGTGCCCATCGAGCGGAGCGAACTGGCCGATTGGGTGACGAGTGCCGGCCGGCATGTGGCCGACCCGTCCGCGGACGAACTGCCGATCGGGGCGGTGGTCGCGACCGCGCAACCGGTACCGGCCCGGCCGTCGCCGACACGGTCGTCGATGTCGACGCGGTGCGGCGCGCGCTCGCCGAACTTCCCGAGGACTACCGCGCCGCCGTCGTGCTGCGGGAGTTCGCGCAGCTCACCTACGCCGAGATCGCCGAACATCAACAGATTCCGGTGCAGACGGTCAAGAGCCGCATCAACCGCGGACGTACCCGCCTACTGGAAGCGCTCACACCGACGCACCGAGGCTCGAGGTCCGGTCCCGGACGTCGGATTGTTCCCTCATCGGTCACGTCTCCGTAATGGGGACGACTCACCGGATGCTGTGTCACCAGTACTGCGGCGTCAGTCCGCGCTCGGCGAACTCTGCCTCGGCGTGCGCCCGTAACGACGACCTGTCGGGGAAGTGGTCTTCGTCGAGCGCAACCAGCGCGAGCGTGTACCGGTCGGGTTGGCGACTCAGGTAGGCCGACAGCCGTGTCGACGTTTCGGCGGGCGATGCGGTGAGACCGGGGTGCATCGCGCGCATCGCGAGTCCGACGGTGGGGTGCGGACCGAACGTGTCGAGCAACCGGGGAACGCGGCCGATATTGGAACACAGCAGATCCCGTTCCCCGGCGCCCTGGGCGAGGCGACCGGCGACCCGGTCCGGCATGAGCTGGAGAATTTCGTCGGGAATGCCGAACGGTGCACTTTCGCGAGGTTTGCGGTATGCCCGGGCGGCTTTCGCGCGGATCGTGGCGGGAGTGTCGTCGGCGTCGACGACGACGTCGGTCATCGTGACACCGTTCGAGCGTGAGTCGGCAGCGGAACCTGTGGCATGGGCGTCGACGGGCACCGCGATGCGCAGCGGCGACGGTATCCCGGCGCGACGCGCGATACCCGCGACGATCGACAGGAAAAGTGAGTTGGCGGTGCCTTCGCCGGTTTCGGCAGTGCGATCCCAGGCATTCGCGTCGATGTCGACCAGCGCGGTACGGGGCCGGTTTCGTACGGGACGCGGCGGTGGCATGGCCTCGGGTGCCTGTCGCCGGTGCACGTGCCGCAGGCCCCTGCCGACCCGGCCGGCCAGGCGCAGTGCGTCGCGCAGGTCGGATACGCGGTCCTCGGTCGGCCGTTCGACGCGACCGGCGAGCGCGTCGGTGACGGCGGCGATGAGTCCGCGGGCGTCGGTGAGCACGTGTGAGCACACCAGTGAAACGGCGGTGCCCCCGGTTGCGGTGGTGGCCGCGGACAGCGACCAGCCGGGTGCGTGTTCCGGGTCGACGTCGACCTCGGCCTGCGCATCGGCCCACGGGAGTATGCCGTCGGCCGCCAGAGGCTCGGTGGAGTAGCGCAGCGGATACGACACGGTCGACGGTTCGAAGCGGGGGCGGGCGCCGGGCACCCGGGACCGCACGACGCGTCGCCCCAAGGGGCCCTGGGTGAGTGCGTCGTGCAGTGAGATGAGCAGGGGAGCGTCGACGATGTCGTCGGTGCGCCACAGACCCTGCATCACCGTCGGCAGACCGAACCCACGATGCCGGTACAGGAAGATCTCGTCCACCACGCTGAGCCGATTCACAGCACCGACCGTAGCGCCGACCGTTGACCGAAGGACTGAATCGAGGTTCAATCCTTGCTGTGGCCTACCGGCGAACCCCTGCGGTGCAGCAGCGACTCGACGCGCAACGGCAGGCGATCGCTGCTGCCGCGGTCGCGTTGCTGACCGAGCGCGGATATCAGGGGCTGTCCATCTCCGCCGTCGCCGAGCGCGCGGGCATCGCAACCGGCAGTCTCTACCGGCACTACGCCGACAAATCCGAGCTGATGGTGAGCATCTTCCGCGACCTGTGCGGCCGGGAGGTCGACGCCGTCACCTCTGCCGCTGCCAACGGAACGGCCGCGACCCGTGTCGGCGCCGTGGTCGAGACGTTCGCGTACCGTGCCCTGCGCAACCCCACGCTCGCGTATGCCCTGCTCGCCGAACCGGTGGACGCAGCCCTCGACGCCGAACGTCTCGTACTGCGCCGGGCTTTCGCGGGCGCGTTCGCGGACGCGATCCGCTACGGCATCACCACTGGTGAATTTCCACCCCAGGACGCCGACCTGGCGGCGGCCGCACTGGTCGGAGCGGTGGGCGAAGTGCTCACCGGCCCGCTGCAGTCCGGAACGCTGCATGCCGGGCCGACACCCCCCGAGACGGTTCCCGCCCTCGTCGCACTGTCCCTTCGCGCGTTAGGAGCGCAATGATGACCTTCCCCGCAACCCACGAAGTGTTCAACCAGGTCCCCGACCTCGTGCCGTATCAGGCAGCCGACGACAAGGCGCTCCTCGAAGGGCTCCACCGCGAAGGCGGAAGCTGGGCCGAAGACGAGGTGCGCGAACTCGGAGCGCTCGCCGGCGGCGTGCAGGCCCAGGAATGGGGCCGCCTCGCCAACGAGTATCCGCCGGTCCTGCACACCCACGACCGCTACGGCAATCGCATCGACGAGGTCGAATTCCATCCGCACTGGCACGATCTGATGACCGTCGCCGTCGAGCACGGCCTGCACGGCGCACCGTGGCGCGACGACCGGCCCGGCGCCCACGTGGCCCGCGCCGCCAAGTTCTATGTGTGGGGGCAGGCCGACGCCGGGCACATGTGCCCGATCTCCATGACCTACGCCGCGATTCCCGCACTGCGACACAACCCGGACCTCGCGGCACAATACGAACCGTTGCTCGCGGCACCGCACTACGACTTCGGTCTACGCGAGCCCTCCACGAAACGCGGCCTGATCGCCGGCATGTCGATGACCGAGAAGCAGGGCGGCTCCGACGTGCGGGCCAACACCACGACGGCGACCCCCAACGCCGACGGCTCGTACACGATCGTCGGGCACAAGTGGTTCACCTCCGCGCCGATGTCCGACGTGTTCCTCACCCTCGCGCAGACCGAGCACGGCTTGTCCTGCTTCCTGCTGCCGCGCGTGCTCCCGGACGGAACCCGCAATCCCATCCGCATCCAGCGGCTCAAGGACAAGCTGGGCAACAAGTCCAATGCGTCCTCGGAAATCGAGTACCAGGGCGCGATCGGCTGGCCGGTCGGACCCGAAGGCCGGGGAGTCAACACCATCATCGAGATGGTGAACATGACCCGGCTCGACTGCGTGATCGGCTCCTCGACCGGTATGCGCATGGCCACGGTGCGGGCCGTACATCATGCGCGGCACCGCAAGGCGTTCGGTGCGCTGCTCGCCGATCAGCCCCTCATGCGCAATGTGCTCAGCGACCTGATCGTCGAGTCCGACGCCGCCACCACCATGATGATGCGGCTCGCCGGCGCCACCGACCGGGCGGGAGGCGACGAGCAGGAAGCCGCGCTGCGCCGCATCGCCCTCGCCGTCACCAAGTACTGGGTGTGCAAACGGGCCCCGGCCCACAGCGCCGAAGCCCTCGAGTGCCTCGGCGGCAACGGCTACGCCGAGGAATCGGGGATGCCGCGGCTGTACCGGGAGGCGCCGCTCATGTCGATCTGGGAGGGCTCCGGCAACGTCGCCGCGCTCGACGCGCTGCGCGCGATGGTCAAGCAGCCCGACACCGTCGAAGCATTCTTCGCCGAGCTCCGCCTTGCCGAAGGTGCCGACAGCAGGCTCGACAACGCGATCGCACGCGTGGGTAAGGAACTCGCCGACCTCGAGAACGTCGAGTACCGCGCCCGCCGCGTCGTCGAATTGATGGCCCTGGTGCTCCAGGGCGCGCAGCTGGTCCGGCACGGCCATCCGGCGGTCGCCGATGCGTTCTGCGCGAGCCGGCTCGACGACGACTGGGGCATCGCGATGGGCACACTGCCGACAGGGGTGGATACGGAGGCGATCCTGTCGCGCATCTGAGCGTCGATCCGGAGCCTCCTCACCCGTGCGGCCTCCAGGCATACTGGAGTGGTCATCCCGGAATCCGACTACGGGTGGAGCCCGTCATGATCAGTAGCAACCAGTGGTGGGGGTGGGGGGAAGACATCGCGCTCGCGGTCACCGAGAGCGCCGCGCTCGCTCGGGCGGAAGTGCTCGTGAAGTCGGTGATCGCCGAGACGGAGGCCGCGTGCGATCTGCGGCGCGGCGACGCCGAGATCCACGCGGTCAACCTCGGGCAAGGCACCCCGGTGCAGGTCAGCCCCCGCTTGTCGGCGCTGTTGCGATCCGCGTTGTGGGCGGCACGCATGACCGACGGTGCGGTGAATCCGCTCGCCGGCGACGATGCGGCGCTCGACCTGGAGTCCGTCCCGCCGATTCATCCCCTGCCGAGCTACCGCGACGTGCAACTCGACGGCGAGACCGTGCTCGCGCCCTGGGGCGTGAGCCTGGACATCACCGCGACGGCCCGCGCCGACACCGTCGACCGCGCCGCGGCGCTGGTGGCGCGCAGCCTCGAATGCGGCGTGCTGGTGGAGATCGGCGCGACGGTGGCGAGCGCGGGACACGGTCCGGCCGGCGGCTGGGAGGTGTCGCTGCCCGATCACACGGTCGTCGAACTGCCCACGGGCTCTGCGCTGGCATCGCACACGGCCGACGACGAGCAGACCGACCGGTGGCACACGGTCAGCGTCATGGCGACCGACGCGGTGTGGGCGGATGCTGCCGCTGCGACGGCGCTGCGCCGCGGTATCGGTGCGGTGTCGTGGCTCGAGCAGTACGAACTCGCGGCGCGGCTGGTGGATACCCGAGGCCGCATCCACACGACACGTGCCTGGTCGAGTCCGCGAGCAGCCTGATCCCGGGCGGGATCGGCCCGGAGTCAGCGCTCGCGCATCCGCCGGTAGGTGGCGATGAGGGCGTCGGTGGAACCGTCACCGGTCGAGACCGGCCCCGTCCCCGACACCGCCGGCTGCAGTTGCGTGGCCTGCACCTTACCGAGCTCGACACCCCACTGATCGAACGAAT